>CAIYQS010000044.1 GCA_903928395.1 uncultured Actinomycetes bacterium
CAACTCAACGTCAGTTGATGGTCAAAGGAATGCCTAAACTAGATCCATCAAACAACATGATGGCGCAACAACAAAAAATCATGTTGTACATATTTCCTGTCATCTTTGCAATTTCGGGAGTTAACTTCCCTATCGGCGTATTGATTTATTGGTCAACAACCAACCTATGGACCTTCGGCCAGCAGTTCTATGTGATCAAAAGAAATCCAACACCGGGCTCACCGGCGTACGAAGAGTTGCAACGTAAGCGCGGAGTGGCCGATTCAACAACCTCTTCAACAACCTCTTCAACCAATGTGATAACACCCGAAGGAATGACAGAGGCGGATCGTCAGGCAGAGGCCGCGAAGAACCGTCAGCGCCAGCAGCCAAAAAAGAAGAAGCCGCGCAAATAACGTATAAAATAGTACACAATATATCAAAATATAATAAAAGGTTTAAATCCGACAGAAAGGCAGTAAAATGACAGAGACCGAGAGCCCAAAAAAGTCCTTAATTGCCCGTCTCGAGGAAGAGGGGGATGTTGCTGCCGATTACCTCGAAGGGCTATTGGACATTGCCGATTTGGACGGGGACATTGATATTGATGTCGAAAACGACCGCGCTTCATTGGCGATCGCGGGCGGAGCCCTTTCTCATCTAGTTGGGGATAGTGGAGAAGTTCTCGATGCGCTACAAGAACTCACCCGACTTGCTGTTCAAACTTCTACCGGGGAACGCTCCCGATTAATGCTTGATATTGACAATTTTAGAAGCAATAAGAAAGCCGAACTAACCAAACTTGCCCACGAAATCGCCGAAGAGGTAAAAACGTCAGGTGAACAGATCAAACTCAAACCAATGAATGCTTTTGAGCGTAAAGTTATTCATGACACGATTCAAGATATTGGTCTCACGAGTGAGTCAGAAGGCGAAGAGCCAAATCGTTGCGTAGTTGTACTCCCAGCTTGACCGTTTCACGTGAAACTCTATTAGAGTCCTATTTTAAAGAGAATCAGTCAAAGATCGATAGGTATGCCGAGATTCTGGCAACATGGGGGATAGAACGTGGCCTAATAGGCCCAAAAGAAGGTGATCGGATTTGGGATCGCCATATTGCCAACTGCATTCCCTTTTCGACCCTCAGTCCCCAAGCGGCCAGTGTTGCGGATATAGGTTCAGGGGCTGGGCTACCAGGAATCGTCCTCGCGCTAGCTAGGCCTGATTTGGCGATTTCACTGATTGAACCTCTTCAACGGAGGGTCGATTTCCTGAACGAGGTGATTTCGGAGTTGGATCTGCCGGTTAGCGTCATCCGAGGCAAATCAGAGAGCATCAAAAAGAGCTTCGACATAGTCACAGCGAGAGCCGTGGCCCCACTCCCTAAATTGTTGGATATTTCCTGGCATCTTATTAAAGCTAAAGGAGCGTTGCTAGCTTTAAAAGGGGAGAATGCACAGGTGGAAATTGAGGCCACCCCACCGAAGAAACACTCGGTGACCACGCTACACATCATCGAGTTGCCAGAATTTGAACTTTCGCGGGTTATTGAGGTCCGAAAGACTGCTTAACTACGCTCATGAATGATTCACGTGAAACACCAGCCACGCGTGGCAAAGGGTTCATTGGAATCAGACGACTTAAAGAACCAATGCCACACCCCATAAAAACGAGAATATTTACTGTTGCAAATCAAAAAGGTGGAGTTGGTAAGACGACTTCTGCAGTGAATCTCGCAGCGGCGATGGCAATGGGGGGACTCAAAGTCCTAGTAATTGACCTAGATCCACAAGGAAATGCATGTACGGCCCTGGGAGTTGATAGAGACAGAGTTCCAGGAATGTTTGAGGTGCTTGTGGAGGATGTTCCACTCGCTGACACTATTCAGAAAGTCGCCGGTTTTCCAAGTTTGGAATGCGCCCCGGCAAATCGTGAGTTAGCGGGAGCTGAAATTGCCCTCGTTACATTTGTGGCGCGTGAAAGCATTTTGAAAGGAGCGCTCCTCTCCTATCTTCATGATCGAGAAGCGATCGGGGATCGGCTCGATTATGTAATTATTGATTGCCCACCAAGTTTGGGACTGCTGACAATTAACGCGCTTACCGCTGCAGAAGAAGTACTTGTTCCCATTCAATGCGAGTACTACTCGCTTGAGGGCATCTCTTTATTAATGGAAACTTTGGCAAAAATTCAAAAAGCGCTTAATCCAGTTGTACGGGTTAGCACCATTCTTTTAACAATGTTTGATTCGCGCACTCGATTGGCAAATGATGTAGCTGACGATGTGAGACGTCATTTTCCGAGAGAGCTTATTGATATTCCAATTCCGAGAGCAGTCCGAGTTTCAGAAGCTCCATCTTTTAATCAAACGGTTATGACATATGACGCTTCATCACCGGGAGCAATTGCCTATATGGGGGCTGCTCGCGAGATAGCACGGAGAGGATCAGCAGAATGAGTTCAGCACGTAAAGGAGGGTTAGGCCGCGGGTTGGATGCGTTAATCCCAACCACGATCCTTGGAGAAGTTTTAAGTAGTTCCGGGGTTCTTGCAGGCACTGCGCTAGAAGTCGATATCCATTTGGTATTACCTAATAGCAAACAACCGCGCACCAATTTCGATGAAGAAGCATTGAATGAATTAGCGGCTTCTATAAAAGAAGTTGGGGTTATGCAGCCACCTGTTGTTAGAGAGACAGGTGACGGCCGTTATGAATTGATAATGGGCGAGCGTCGTTTGCGCGCCTCAAAATTAGCGGGTTTAAAAACAATCCCAGTAATTCTTCGAGCTGCAAAAGATAATGAAATGTTGCGCGAAGCTCTCATAGAAAATATTCATCGGAGCCAACTCAACCCACTAGAAGAAGCCGCTGCTTATCAAAATTTACTTAACGATTTTGGGTACACACATGATGAACTTGCACATAAAGTGGGAAAATCTAGACCTGCAATTACAAATACTTTACGGTTATTAAATTTGCCAGCATCTGTTCAACGTAAAGTAGCGGCGGGGATACTTTCTGCTGGTCATGCTCGTGCACTTCTCTCACTTGTTAATTCGCAAGAAATTGAACTGTTAGCAAATCGCATTGTTTCAGAAGGGCTAAGCGTTCGTGCTGTCGAAGAAATTGTTGCTACGAATAGCGGAAAGCCAAAGGAGAGAAAAACCACCCGAGTAGCCGAGCAAGTGCCGCTTTTGAAAGAGATTGGTGAGTTACTCGGAAACAGGCTAGATACACGGGTAATTGTTGATCTAGGACAACAAAAAGGGAAGATCACAATTGAATTCGCAGATCTTGAAGATCTTGAACGAATTACAAAATTAATTAAATAATTGCGCGATTTTCCATTTCGGTGCGGATAACTCCGCCCAAAGACTTAATACCTTCACGGATCCGTTCTGGAGTCGGGTAGCAGTATGCAAGGCGCATAGACCAACTTCCAAAACCATCGGCATAAAAAGCAGTACCCGGAACATATGCGACCTTTGCAGCAATTGCTTTTGGCATTAGCGCGGTCGTGTCTATTTCTGGTGGCAATGTAACCCAGACATAAAATCCTCCTCCAGGTTTGGTCCAACTCGCACCTTCGGGAAAGTGTTGTTCCAGACTCTCAAGCATTGCATCGCGACGAACTTTATAAAGTTTGCAAAATGAGGCGATTTGATCACGCCAAGGTTGATCCGCGAGATAGCCACTAATCGAAAGTTGCGTAAAGTTCGACGGACACAAAATAGAACTCTCGGAAGCGATAACTAATTTCTCTTTAAGGGGTTGTGGAACAAGCGCCCAGCCCACTCGGAATCCAGGAGCGATGGTTTTTGAAAAAGATCCAAGGTAGATAACATTTTCTGAATCTTCTGCACGCATCGCATTTGGTGATGGTTTGTCGAAGCCAAGTAATCCATATGGATTATCTTCAACGATAAATATTTTTTCCGTGGCACAAATTTCAAGAATTTCAGTACGTCTATCTGCTGGAAGCAATACTCCTGCAGGGTTTTGATAATTTGGAATAAGGTAGAGAAACTTAATTTCTTGTCCGGTCTTTCGAACGGCTGCTATGGCGGCGCGTAGGGCCTCTGGCACTAAACCTTTGTCATCCATTTCAACATGAACAACGTTTGCCTCGTATTGCTTAAAAGTTCCAAGGGCTCCGACGTACGAGGGTGCCTCAACCAAAACGACGTCACCGGGATTTATGAAAATCCTAGAAATTAGATCGAGCGCTTGTTGGGAGCCAGTGGTGATAATGATGTCATCAGGATGTGCTCGGATGCCTTCGAGGGCCATTACATCGCAGATTTGTTCACGTAATTTTGGATGCCCCTGACCACTCCCATACTGCAAGGCTTCAGCGCCATTCTCCTTGATTAGCTTTTCGACTACCTCTACCATCATGTCCATAGGCAGGGCAGAGAGGTTTGGCATGCCTCCTGCCAAGGAGACGATTTCTGGGCGCGAGGCGACTGCAAATAAGGCACGAATTTCGCTGGCATGCATCAATTCAGCTCGGTGAGCGAAACGCTGGGTGAGTTGTTGATCTTCACCGGTTCGAAAGCGGGTTACCTCATTGGACATTAGATAAGTCTGCCACACCTATCTACTTGGTCGTCGCGCCTTTATTTTCGAACGCCTGCTCGTCTTAAATCCGAAACTTTTAAGGTTCCAGTTTTAGCATCGTTTTCGGCAGCTAAATAGAGGCGCTGAATTGCGACCATCAAGGCTTCAACAGTAGTTTCGCGAAACGTTGGGTCAGAAATTCGCTTTACATCGCTGGGACTAGTCTCATACCCCAACTCAATTCTTACGGTTGGCGCCTTTGTTAAGCGGAGCAAATCCCAGGTCTTGGCATGAGTTCTGCAATTGAGCAGATCGGTTCTGGCGCAAATTTCCCGTTGAACTAAGGTAGCGAAGCGTTCTCCGACAATCGAATGGACACCATGGGAGTCGCTACCGTAATAGTAGGTTGCTACTCCGTGAGCTTTTTCATTGGCGTAACTATCTTGATGTAACGAAATAACAAGATCCGCGTTTGCCTCGTTAGCAATTTCAATACGAGTTAATTCTGTTGGTTCAGACTTCGATGTTCGGGTTAAATAAACATTGACGCCAAGCGCAATCAAACGACCCTCGAGGCGTTGGGCGAGGTCAAACAATTCAGGGGATTGAGATGGATCAATCACAATCACCTTACCAGCAAGGGCGGGCCCGCGCTCTGCGCGATTGGCGGCGTCGCGCAATTGAGTTGGAGCTCCTCCAGAGACAATCTTTTTTAAACGCAAGATCGCCATAATCGTTGCAGGCCCACAACGTCCATCGACTTTAGCGCCGACAGATTTTTGAAAATCCATAACTGCTAATTCGGTATCTTTTCCAAAAATTCCATCTACCCGACCGCAATTAAATCCCATTTCACTTAACTGTGACTGTAGTGCCGCCACATCGTCCCCACGCATTGCAGGTGTACCGAAAGATAAAACACGATCTCCCAACTTCCACCTTGCTTCATCTAAGGAACGAAGAGTGATGGCGTCGACGACTCCCGTGACGGTCAACCCACGTGCCTGCTGAAACTCCTTAACTGCTGCCTCTACTGTGGCATCAAAAATTGGACTTTCTGATTTGAGGAGATTTAAACGAGTGAGAAAGTTGGTTACTTGTAAAACAAGATCGCCCGACCCACCATAGGTTAGATCGGGCGTCATAAGTACTCCTTGTTGAAGCTACTTGGATATAAATGCGATGTTAAATGAACGCAGCTAAATCTTTGAGGAGAGCAGGTTTTGGTTTTGCCCCAACAATGAATCGCTTTGCATAAGGGTTTTATTCCTTATGGGGGTACGTTTTTAACCTTCTGTGATTATGCGCGAAATGCGATTCGAATGAGCTCGTTGATGAAAGCGCATGTCATTTATGTCTACACTCATGACTCAATTGGATTAGGGGAAGATGGTCCTACTCATCAGCCGATCGAGCATATCGCAATGCTTCGTATGACACCCGGCCTGAACGTATGGAGGCCTTGTGATACTGTCGAAACTTTAGTCGCATGGCAGAAAGCCTTGGAAAAGCAGGCGCCGAGTGTATTATTGTTCACTCGTCAAAACGTTGATTCCCAAGTTAGAAATCCCACGCAAATTGAAAATATTGCGAAAGGAGCCTATGTATTAGTCGACACGGATACGACTCCATCCGCCATCTTGATCTCCACCGGTTCTGAAGTGGAATTGGTTGTTAAAGCTGCTCAAGTTTTGAAGGAGCAGGGGCTGATGGTTCGAGTGGTATCGATGCCTTGTTGTGAAATTTTTAAACAACAGTCACCTGAGTATCGAGAGTCCGTACTGCCTCGAGCCGTGAAATTACGATTAGCAGTTGAAGCAGGTGTG
>CAIYQS010000045.1 GCA_903928395.1 uncultured Actinomycetes bacterium
ATAAAGCGCTGAAGTTATGTGGGATTGCAGAACGAAGGCTTCACGATGCCAGACATACCGCAGCTACTTTGATGTATTCGCAAGGGGTGGGAATTGAGACTATTAGTCGAGCTCTAGGTCATTCATCTAGTGCAATCACTTCAAGACTTTATGTTCACTCAGCTGAAGAGCCTCTAAAGGAGGCCGCAATGAGTATGCAGCGTCTTCTTTGTTGATTTCTTGGGAATAGTGAAGCTGCGAGTTTGCAGATACACAACCAAAGTCTGTGCCCTGAAAAGAGTCTTAAAAGCGAATTTTTGGTGCACTGTTGTTACGAGTAAAACTCCTCAACCAGCTTTCAACTAAAAGGAGAATATATGAATTACCAAATAGAAGAACCACTGAGTCTTTGGAGCGAAATCATCCCAAATCTCTGGGTCGGTGGAACTGACGACCTTGACGTCGTTAATGTCCCTAAGAAGCTTCCAAACTTTGGAGAAGCAAAAATGTTTGATGTCGTTATTTCGCTTTATGCGCACAGCCAACCAGTTGGATGGCAGGTCAAAGAACTCAGGTATGGATTTCCGGACGGACCTCTTAGTCCAGACGATGACAAGGAACTCGACCGAATTGCTGATTGGGCCTGTAGCGAATATTTAGCAGGTGGCAAAATTGGAATACGGTGTCAATTGGGAATTAATCGCAGCGCTTTTTTAGCAGGAAAGGTTTTACTTAGGCTGGGGCTTCAACCACAAGAGGCTATAGACCTTATTCGAGATAAGAGAAGTAGGTTTGCTCTCAATAACAAGTCATTTGTCTCCCATCTAATGGTTAACAGCCCAAAACCATCCGAATTCGGGCCTAACCATCTACTTTCTAAGAGCCATGAAACTCCTTGACCGTTTAAAAGCCCAAATTATGACTCGATTGCTGCTAACTTTGAGGAATGGCAACTAATCAATTCCCGTCGTCAGCAGAGCTCATGGCGGCAGTCATTTTGGCCCTCAAGACTCTTGGAGGTGCTGGTGAGAACCAGCAAATTCTCAGGCAGGTAATTGCAGACTTGAAGCTGACCGAATCGCAGATAAATCAAATTCATTCTGGGACGCGTACTGAACTTGAATATCGCCTTGCTTGGGCGCGCACCAATGCAAAGAAAAAAGGGCTCATCACTTCGAATGGGCGGAATAGCTGGTCCCTCGTTTAAGTCTGTCAGTGCTATCGAGTAACTTTTAACAAGATATCGAAACAAGGGGAAAAAGAGTGGAATTTCGTTTAGGAGAATTGTTTTCCGGTCCTGGTGGCTTAGCCCTCGGAGCAACGCAAGCCAGTGTTACTAAGGGACGTATCAAATTCAAAGTAGTCCATGAATGGGCTAATGACTATGACGCAGATACATGTGTGACTTACGCGAATAATATTTCACCCGACAGACCTGAAACAGCAATTCATCAGGATGTTAGAAAATTGAAAATAAATTCCCTCACCCCAATTGATGCCTTCGCATACGGATTCCCTTGTAATGACTTTTCTATCGTTGGGGAAAAAAAGGGATTCGATGGAGAGTTCGGCCCTCTTTACACCTATGGCGTAAAGGTCCTAAATAAGTTTAAGCCTAAATTCTTTGTGGCAGAAAATGTGGGTGGCATAACTTCGTCAAATGAAGGTATGGCCTTCAAAAAGATTCTCGATGATTTATCCTCCGCTGGCAATGGCTATCGAATCACCGCACATCTCTACAAAGCGGAAAAGTATGGAGTTCCACAAACTAGACATCGTGTTGTAATCGTCGGAATTGACCAAACACTGAATCTTGAATTCAAAGTACCAGCGCCCACAACACCAGACAAACCAATAACAGCGTCGCAAGCGCTAAAAGGTATTCCTAAAGACGCGAGCAATAATGAAGTTACTAGGCAATCTGCAGATGTTATTGAACGCTTAGGTTACATAGCGCCAGGCGAGAATATTTGGCAAACCAAACTTCCAAAACGACTACAACTAAATGTGAAGAGTGCTAAATTGAGTCAAATCTACAAGAGGTTGCATCCAGATAAACCTTCATACACGATTACTGGTAGCGGGGGCGGTGGGACGCATGGATATCACTGGAAACATCCACGTGCTCTAACCAACCGCGAAAGAGCTCGAATTCAAACATTCCCAGATGACTTTGAATTTTTTGGTTCAAAGGAAAGTGTAAGAAAGCAAATTGGTATGGCTGTGCCGGTTGAACTTTCGAGAGTAATTTTTGAAGCAATATTGAAGACATTCGCCAAGATTCCCTATGACTCAGTCCCGAACTCTATTCAGCTGGATGATTCCCAAATGTTCCTACCTGTGGAAGATTAAAGGCATGAGTCCCGCGATACCCAGACGTCTACGTGACGATGTACCGAGGGACGAATATCCCGAGAAACTTATTAACTTAATTTCAGAGAAATTGGGTGAAGATGCGGATACTTCAAAAAGAATTATTTCAGCCGCTATATCAGGTAGAGAAACTAAGAATTCCGAAAGTGCTATAGAACATTGGATTGAGTCACAGTTAATACCAAATACTATTTTAATAGACCAAGCTGGGTACACAGAGATGTGTATTGATGCGCTAAAAACGATAAGCACCCAAGTTCTAACAGATTTTGGAAGCTCAAGACAGAGAGATTTTGGACAAGCATGGTCTGACACAATTCGTGGCTACTTAGGCGAGTATGCCGTTGTAAAATTTTTAGAATTGAATTTTGGGATTAAGACGAAGCTTGCGCATCAACGAGGTTTTGCGGAAGATTTCTATAATTCAGATATAGCCGAAGTTCTAGATAAAGATACCTGGCGTGCGCCGCACATAAATATAGGCATTAAGACCGCAAAATTTAACGGCCTTTGGTTGGATGTACCCAAAGAACAGTTTTCAAAGGCGGATATTCATGTGCAGGTGAAAATTGGTGGTGGCACCACCCACCTATTCTCTTTCTTTAAGGAGTTGAGTGTTTTCAAAGATAAAATATTGAAAGCTGGACTAGATGGTAAATACTTAACGCAATCAGAATCTGAGCAAATTTGGAATGACATTCCTCCCTTTAAACCTGTTGCAGCCTACATAACTGGATTTGCGATTCGTGACCTTGATTATTCGCAGATGAGCTATGAAGGTCATTTGGCTATTGTTAAGTACACAATTCACACCTTCTCTGGTCTTTTACAGAAGGACTACATTGAAACAATTAAGAAACGTGAAGGATTGACGGCAAAGCAGACAGTTGAATTTGAATCAATCGGAAAGTTTACTGCGCACGATAGATTTGTGTTTAATACTGGTTCTATAAACCGTACTAAAAATGAATGGGAAAGCTTTATTAATCGACTGTAATTTATTCCAGTATTTGCTTTACCCAAATTAAGCCTACTCCGTCATCTATAAATCGATTGTGGTATTTCTCCGAATCTTTGTAGAAGTCAGCTCATCTCTTGACCTTACTCCGCTTTAGAACCTCTGCCCAGATAGTTGGCAGTGCAATCTCTGATGCATCAACAGTCTCAGAGAACCCACCTTGCGGCATCTGCTCCTTTGAAACATACGAAGGAAGTTTCAAATCTACACGAAGCCAGAGCAACACATCTTGCTCAATAAGAAAAGCTAGAATTGAATTCCTCATTACAGACAGAGCACTTCATTCGCCACTTTGTAGAAGCACCTGGATAGTCGTGCAGGGGAATCAAATTGAGATTTTGCAAAAGGACTGTGAGTTCTTCTAAATCAACTTTCTTGCCCGCACAATAAAGGCATCCCTTATAACCCTTTTTAACCTTTGAGTAAGTCGGGGAAACTTCCCTAGCGCAAGTTCTGCAGCGACACAGCCATTTTGTAGAGGTATTCACAAATGGCACCAGAGGCTCCAGACCCGAAGTAATCATCAACTTTCTGGCCTCGGACTCGGGTATAGGTTTTGCCATTTCTCTATTCTGCTCCTACCCACTGACATATAACAGAAAATTTTGTAGTGACTATTTGCAGATATGACGGGCGCTGCGAAGCCTCGCCTGTTTTATCTGTAAATCAATCTGGCGACCTGGATAAGCTCTTTTGCTCAAAATCTCTTGCTTAGTCGCTTGTGACTGACAATAAGAATGGATGTTAGGGCTATTAGCCTCAAGAATTAATGAGCTTGATAGCTACTGCCTTCAGCTAGCAAGTGTTCTGGCGCACCAACCCCATTTCCAAGGGTGTGTCTCCGCTCTTATATGATAACAAGCCGCAATCTAATCACACGAAAAAGTGGAAATTTGAATTTTGTATATGACAAGAGTGGAAAGAAGATAACAGTATTATTAATGTTCACTCTACACACAACTTAAGTTATGGATTCGAACTTTTACCTTTGATTCGAAGGTGTAAAAATATTAAGGCGCTAAGCCACTTTAGAGACGCTCAACTTCACTCTGAATAGATTTTATGCTGTGGGTATTTTTTGTGTCTCTAAATTGATTCTAGGGCTGATTAAAAGGTATTGCAGGGAGCGCAGTAGCTTCACACAAATAATATTTATAAAACTTTCCTCTAGTGTAAAACTTCCAAGCTTGTATATTTCAGAAAAATTTATTTTTCTGTATCTGCTAAGGAATATAGGTATAAGCAATATTGCTATATAAGCTATACAGCAGTAATCGAAACCTACATAGTGGGGACTAGAAACCCGTTCTCTGTATTTCTTGAGACCTGCATAGTGGGGACTAGAAACCCGTTCTCTATTTCTTGAGACCTACATAGTGGG
>CAIYQS010000046.1 GCA_903928395.1 uncultured Actinomycetes bacterium
AAAATATCCATTCGAGATGTCGCTGCCGCTGCCGGCGTATCGCTGCAGACAGTTTCTAACGTCCTCAACTCTCCCGATCGGGTGAAACCAGAGACGCAAGAAAAAGTCCTCGCAGCCATCAAGAAGCTCAAATACTCCCCTAACCTTTCAGCGCGCAGGTTACGTACCAATAAGTCTTCAACGGTTGCCATCCGAATGGACTCAAGTGCCACAGTAGAGAATCAGCAACAAGGTTTCTTACCCGGTTATATTCAAGATGAGTTCGCATATAACATCGTCAGAGCAGCCCACAACAGACAGATTAAAGTCGTCACTTACGCCGCATCAACCCTCGATGAAGAAATCGAAATGATAAAGAGTTACATCGACTCCAATGAAATGGATGGGTTGATCCTGACCTCCACTGCGGTTGGTGACCCCCGCATCAAGTTCCTCTACTCCAACCGAATCCCCTACCTCACCTTTGGGCGCCCCTGGGGTTCGCAAGATATGTATTCGACCAAGCATCCCTGGGTGGATATAGACGGTTCAAAAGGGACCGAACTTGCTACAAAGATGTTCTGGGAACAAGGTTCCCGCAACATTGGATTTATTGGCTGGAAGCCACTTCCCTTTGATAAAAAAGCTCCGCTAAGTACTGGCGATGACCGCTTCTTAGGTTGGAAAGACAGCCTTTCAATGTTGACCAATCGACCACCCATCAAGCAACTTTCAGTGTTCGGTGAGGAATCCATAGCAACCGGTCGCAGGTGCCTCCAAGAACTCTTCCGCAAGAATCCAGATTTAGAGGCAGTGATCTGCGTCAGTGACACTCTGGCACTAGGAGCATTTCTAGAACTTCAAACTATGGGTCACTTCACCGTCCGCGTTTGCGGCTTTGACAACAGCCCAGTGTCAAGGGAATTTGGGTTTTCTAGCGTTGACCAAAACCTTGCCCAAGTTGCGTCTCAAGCATTCGAAATCCTGATGGGAGAAAATGGAAATCAAATCCGCCACGTCAATTTCCAAAAAGAATCGACCGAAGCACACGTTTTACTTAAGCCAAAGTTGATCGTTAGATAATCGCCTGGTCTGCCTCCACTAAGATTCGCTAATGCGTCGATCCTATGTGAGCGTACTTACTCTCTATTTGATTGCGCTGGGATTTGGTGTATTCACTCCAAGACCTGACCTAGTCGGTACAGGTGGTACGCCAATTGGTACTCCTATCGGCACTCCTTCAATCGGAGGCTTCCCATCAATTGGGCACCAAATTCTGTACTTAGGTGGTTTCTGGGCCTGGGTCGGTAATTTCCTAATGCTTGTCCCACTCGTTTACTTGATGCACCTAATATGGCCAAAATTAGGCTTACAAGCAATTTTTATAAATTGCCTTCTTCTCACCATAACAATCGAATTTATCCAGCTCTACATTCCTGGGAGAGTATCTGACCTCCGGGATGTTGTTCACAATGGAACTGGAGCTGGGCTTGCCCTGCTTCACCTCCATTGGCGAAAAGCTAGTAAGAACCGTGCCCAGAAATAATTGCGGCAAACGTTCGCAGTATTAACACCATGTCGTGCCAGAAGCTCCAGCTCTGGATGTAATACGTATCCATATCCATCCGCTCCTGCCAGCCGACTTCCTTGCGGCCACTTACTTGCCACAATCCGGTTAAGCCAGGGGTAGCAATACTTCGGAAGCGACTTTGAGAACTAACCAAGTTATACTCC
Organism: uncultured Actinomycetes bacterium; assembly: GCA_903928395.1. Lineage (GTDB taxonomy): Bacteria > Actinomycetota > Actinomycetes > Nanopelagicales > Nanopelagicaceae > PALSA-747. The sequence continues at coordinate 1,714 of CAIYQS010000046.1, forward strand.
TCCTCCAAAATCGGCCGTGGGCCAACAAATGACATAGTCCCAATTAGTACGCACCAAAGTTGTGGCAACTCATCTAGCGACCAACGGCGCAAGAAACGACCAAAAGGAGTGATCCTTGGATCTTTTCGATAACGCTCTGCAATATTCACATCGGGCTCACCAATGACCGTGTCCCGCATGGCATGAGCATCTTTCACCATCGTTCGAAATTTAAGGAAACTAAAATACGCCCCTCGACCACCCATCCTTGGCGCGGTGTAAAGAATTGGTCCAGGCGACGTTAACTTTATCCCAACTGCAATTACGAGTAATAGAGGTGAAAGCAGCACCAGGAATATCGCCGAAAAAATCACATCAAACACTCGCTTGATCGCATACCCCGAATTAACGATCTGGGGTTCTTCAATGCGCACCCAATTGGCATGTTCGATCGGTATAAATTGAGATATCTCCGGAGCGAGCGGGGTAAAGAGTCTGATTCCTGTAATTCCTAAATAGTAAAACTTCGAAATTCTTACGAGCATATCCGCATCCACATTTGCTGACGATGTGATGATAATTCCATCTATAGACTCTTCTTGTATCCGCTTTTCTAATTCGGTTAACCAAACTTCATCGTCGGAATTCTGCGGAGGTGCGACCCAATAATATTTAATCTCACCGCCAGAATTTTCTCGTCTAACGGGGAAGGCTGTTGGATCCATTTCTTCCGGAACGCGTGCAATAAACAAATAAGTTTCTTGCATCGAAGCATGCTTTTTATCCAGAAAATGTTCTACGACGACTCTCGTCAATCCCAAACAAATCACAATTGTGGTTGAACTCAGAAATAACCATATTCTGGAAATAGCATCATGCAACAAATAAGAAGTAAACCCTAGGAAGATCGTCGCTCTCCAACTGGCTTGACCAATGGACATTAAGGATTTGCGCAAATTTTCAACGCGAGAATAGTTCCACGCTTTACAAAATTCCAGACTAAAGAGCCAAAAAACGGGGAGTGCGCAAACCAATATAAAATTCGTGATGGATTTGTGAGCGATGTCACATAAACCTTGAAATCGAAAACCATACGTGATCAGAGTCGCGGCAACGACAACCGCAATGTCAAAACGAAAAAGAAATTTGCGATACCTAACTAATGCCGATGAATAGGAGTCAGTCGAAGTGAATTTCATGACTGCTCCTTCCTTCGGGCGGTATTTCAATTACCGCAAACCCAATAACGGATGTGCGAAGACAACTAACGAGAGGATTTAGGTGCGGCTCGTTTGCTCGGAGACCCTGGCTTCTTGACAACTCGCTTCGCCGATTTAACAGGAGCCGATTTCTTAACGACAGTTTTTTTGGTAGGAGATTTGCTTGCTGACCTTGGACGTCGAGAAGTTTTGGGGTTAAATTCAGTTTCAAGATCTCCCGCCAAACTTTCAATTTCCAAGCGTACAAGCTCGTCGGGTAGTGGAGAGTAAGGGGCCAATTGAGCCTCGACTATTGCCTTCGGTAGATGTTCTGATTCCCCGTACTCACGGCCATATTGTTTACCATATT
>CAIYQS010000047.1 GCA_903928395.1 uncultured Actinomycetes bacterium
GGTACGGGTCCAAATAACTAGGGGCGGCCCCTCAACTGACGCTGAGTTCGATGATTCAGATTGGGTCAAAGTGACTAGTTCTGGGGACAAAGCAGTAGAGGCAAGGCTTAAAAACTTAGCGCCAATTGTTTGGGACATCGCAACCGATCTTCAGGAGTGGGTAAGTTAAAAGTTGATTCTCCGGAGGATTCAATCTTCTGGATTGAGGTGCCCCGAATCAAGCACTGTCCTTCGGATCGGTGAGCGATCCTAACCATTCGCGTCCTGCCGCACGTCGGTCAGGGCGCGAGCTTTACTCTTCTGGATGGGCGTCAACCTAGAGTTAGCCGGGCTGACTCGAGCGCTTCATCAACAGGCATTGACCTGAGCAGGTCTATCACTAGAAGTCGTAAATGCCGATCATTTTCTGTTTCCTGCATAATGCTGACAAAGATACGGAAGGGTTCGGTGAGCAACATAAAATCATTTTTGTTGAACAGCCATTGAATCCGATCCTTAAGGGCCAGACAGAGGAGCGGGACAAAAACGCTAGGCGGAAAATCACTTCGTAAGTCATCGTAAATGTAACGTCTTCCCGAAGTACTCAACACAAAATTCAACCTCCCTACCGAATGAAAAACATCAGGCGGGAGTTGATTCCCTTCGCAACCCCTGCTCAAATTCCAATTCAGGTCACAGAGTAGATACGAGTCAATGTCGGACTGGATTAATGTGATAGCTCTTTTGACCTCCGCATCACGTGGACCGTACCTACCCTCACTCATAGAGTTCCGGACAATCAACGAGAAGTTCGGCGACCGATTGCGAACAAATCTGTGGGTTGTTGCCAACATAGTCTGCGGCATAATCCCAAAGACTGTCTGACAGTGGGGCACCTGAAAGTTCCACGACAAGTGACATTGCAGCCTCAAATCTGAGAGTTTTGGTTACGTCGGTGATCGGGCAATACATTCCTCGTGGGTTGTGGCGCTCGAAGTGAATGACGCAACCATTCTCAAAGGTTCCTCTGACCAGCTTTCCACAACGGTAGCAGTGCTCACAGGACCTCGGGTAGACCACCTCCTCGTCTTCGACGTAATCTAGAAAGATCAACTCCGCACATTTTTCGCTGCAAATGCTATGGGTGGAGCCATCGTCCGGCTCGTACGCTCTTTTCACGCCAGGGACTCGACAATCCCTCTATCTGTATGATGCGTAACCGTTGAACTGATGGTTGAAAACGTCAGGGTTTGACCTGCGAACTCGAAGATGGCCGAAATGGAAAGAGAGACTTTGGTGATCGATGGCTCTCCTTTCGATCGCTCGGGGTTGACCGCCTTTTGACTGGATTCTTGCTCCGTAATTGTTTTCATACTCGAGATTTTGCCGACCTCTTTAGACAGCGCACTCGCCTTTGAGTGGTTAATTGAGGATTCTTACCGTTCGACCAAGATCAAAGTGGGTCAGCGGATGGGATTTAGGCTTAAACCCCAAATCCCTCGGATAGAGATTCCCCCATCCGTCTCAAACTCTCGTAATCGGGGATGCCTAGTTCCTGCCTCCGGGGAGCGGGCAACCCAGAAGCCACCAGGTGGGCATCATCGGGGTGAACAAATACCGCTTCTCTTGCGGTGCTTAAAGAGCATTTATTTAACCAACTCGCATAGTCGGTTGTGCCAGCGATTCTAAGATCTCTGGCTCCAATTTTTGACTTTCCCCCCTCCTGCGAGGGCCAATCCAGATAAAGGCCAGTACGTCGACTTACGGGGACGACCACTCCTTGTGCATTCAAGACCCCAACACCCATCCCGGCCGGATGACTGGTCGACGGAATGAGGGCCACCGGATGATCACTCAGCAAAAGGGCTCTTCTCTCAAAGCGAATAATTCTCCATTCTCGTGCGAGCATAGTTTGAGTGATCCCTTTAAGCTCTTGCAAAATAAGCCTGACGTGCTCGTTTGGGTGGACCACAAACTGGTATTCACCGATCCGAGAAAACGCCTCAAATTCCTCATCGACTTCTTCTTCGGTCGCAGCAACTGAGGAATGGTGTTCGAGCGCCCTACGCATACCTTCTCGCCCCTGAAAAACGATCTCCATTTTCGCAGTCATATCGTAAAGTTCATTTAACATTTTGCGTTGAGCCGGTCCTCGTAAATGTTGCAACGCAATCCACGCGGACACTCGATATCTTGTAGTAATAGAAATCGGCCATTCATTACGATCGAATAGATCGATGAATCCCCTGGCTCCTTCAGATTCAATCCTGGAAATTTGCTTCTCTATTCGATCACTAGTTGTTCCGTCTTCTTCTTGTATTAGATAAAAGTTGTTGACAACCGAGGCATCTGAAATAGATACCAAGTTTGCCCTTTCTGGCTCGTCGAGTGGCACGCGTAAAAGTCGGCCTTCATCGTTAGCAAAGCGCGAAAGGTAAAAACGAGGAATCGTATGATGCCTCCGCTGAACCACTTGCTACTCTGTCCAGTCTTCGGTTGAGAGAAGCGCCTGGTTGAGACGAGCGGTACGTCTTCGCCAATCGGGAAGCTTGGCGTCCATCACGGCAACAAAGCGCTCCCCGTGATTACGCTCATAGAAATGACTGAGTTCGTGAACTATGACCGCCGTCAAACTTTCGTTGTTCTGTTTGGCAAGCTCTGGATTAAAGGTGATTATGCGTTTAGAGACATCAACCGTCGCCCATTTAGTCTTCATCCGCCTGATGCGCCAGTTGACGTCCGTAAGCTCAAACTTCTGGGCCCACTCCTCGAGGAGGGGTGGGATGACATCAGACAACTTCCGGCGATACCACGAGTCCAACGCAGCTCGCTTTGCAGTAAGCGAGGTATCTGCCGCACACGACAAGACAATTGTGCTCCTGTTTGGGATCGAAATCTGGGTTGGTCCAGGACGCTCTCTGACACGCATACGGTATCGCTGACCGAGGAAGTAATGAGATTCCCCGTCAACCATCTCCCTTGGCGACTGACGTGGAGCAAGGGCAATCTGCTTCTGAGCCTTTTTCACCCAAACGAGGCGCGTCACGACTGCAACTCGGATCGCATCAAGGGACATAGGTTCTGGAGCCGAAACGGTCACGCGACCGTTGGGTGGATAAACAGCCAGGTGAAGGTTCTTGATGTCTTTTCGAGTCACTTCAACAGTTATCCCCGAGACTTCAAGAGTGTCATTAATACTCATTGTGTTCACTCACCAAATCTAGAAGTTCAATGATCCTCTCCTCGAAAGAGGAGACTCCAACTGAATCCAACACCTGAACGACGGCATTTCCGAGAACTTTCCGCTTGGCTCTGTTAGCTCGCCAACCGTCTTGGGCATACTCGTGGAGGGTGCTATCGACCACAAGTGTCGTCTTCTCCTCATTCGGGAAGAAGTTATCAAAAAGCGCCCTCTTTCCCGGGGTATCCAAGGATGCTGGATAGTCGACCAGATTTGGTGACTTCACCAACTTGGCTAACTCTGCAATCTGTCGCAAGTACTCCTTGTAATCAATTGCATCTCGGCGACGCTGCTCAACAAGTTCTTCTAGCAGTAGCGACATCTTCTCAAAATACTTTGGATTTACGGGATTCTCTTCAACAATAACCTTGCGAATGTTGTTCTCAATTGCAAGAGAACTTGCTCGCTCACTTCGCTTTATTCCCTCGGGCATTGCAGCCATTGCTGCTTCTGGATCAGATACGAATAGCTCCA
>CAIYQS010000048.1 GCA_903928395.1 uncultured Actinomycetes bacterium
AATCCAGATGAGGTTGTTGCTGTTGGTGCCGCTCTGCAAGCTGGCGTATTGAAAGGTGATGTTAAAGACATCCTTCTTCTAGATGTCACCCCACTCTCACTTGGAATCGAAACCAAGGGTGGAGTTATGACTAAATTGATCGAGAAGAACACCACGATTCCTACCAAGCGATCAGAAATCTTTACTACGGCGGATGACAATCAACCTGCGGTTCAAATTCAGGTCTTCCAAGGTGAGCGCGAAATTGCTAACGCTAATAAGCGGCTAGGAATGTTCGAACTTACTGGAATTGCACCAGCCCCTCGCGGAATTCCACAAATCGAAGTTACATTCGATATTGACGCTAACGGAATCTTGCACGTGGCTGCCAAAGATTTAGGAACCGGTAAAGAGCAAAAGATCACCATTAGCGGTGGTTCCTCCCTTTCGAAGGAAGAAATTGACCGCATGGTAAAAGACGCTGAAGCACACGCCGAAGAGGATAAACAACGTCGCGACGAGGCGGATACTCGCAATATGGGAGATAGCTTGGTCTATCAAACCGAAAAGTTCATCAAGGACAACGACGAGAAATTGTCGCAAAGTGATGCTGCTACCAAGAAGGCTGCTGTCGAAGCCGCCTTGGCGGAATTGAAGAGTGCGCTCGCTGGAACTGATGCAAATGCGATCAAGTCCAACGCCGAAAAGGTCTCAACTCTGAGTCAGGAACTGGGTGCATCGCTTTATGCATCACAAGCAGCCGAGTCTGCCGCCTCATCAGAAGCTCCAAAAGCCGATGATGGTGTTGAGGATGCAGAAATCGTGGAAGAGCAGTAATGACTGAAAAATCTATTGGCGACGAGAGCGCTGAACAAGCGCTCTCTGACGCCGTCGCAGAGGCTATAGCTGAAGTAGATCCAGTGGCAGTACTCACTGATGATCTACAAAGGCTACAAGCTGATTTTCAGAATTATCGCAAGCGTGTAGATAAAGAAAGGATTGAGTCAACTGAAGTTGTAACAGGACTTGTGTTAGCACAATTTCTCGGAGTCCTTGATGATGTTGACCGCGCACAAGAACATGGGGAATTGACTGGCGGATTTAAAGCAGTAGCTGATCAATTGACTGCAATTGCAACAAAACTCGGTCTTGTAAAGTTTGTTGAAGTCGGAGTGACTTTCGATCCTAATATTCACGAAGCGCTGATGCACGAAACTTCTTCAAGTGTTTCAGATACTCAGGTTACAAAAGTTTTGCGCCCAGGATACAAATTCAAAGAACGGATTTTGCGTCCAGCCCAAGTTGTTGTAACCGATCCCGAATAAGAGAGCAGTTGACTTAAATGGCCGCCAAGGACTTATATGAGAAAGATCTTTATAAGATCCTTGGCGTGTCTAAAGGCGACAACGCAGCTGCTATTAAGAAGGCGTATCGCAAGTTAGCTAAAGATTTGCATCCTGATAAAACCAAAGGTGATAAAAAATTAGAGGATAGATTTAAAGAGGTCTCCGAAGCCTACGAAGTCTTGTCCGATGATAAAAAGCGCGCCGAATACCAAGAAATGCGAGACGCATTTACAACCGGCCGAGTACCACGTGGGGGCCAACAACAAAATGGTGCTCAAAGTGGCGGATTTCAAGGAAGCGGCTTTGAGGACATATTCGGAGGTGGATCGCAGAGCGACATCTTTGCAACGCTTTTCGGTGGCGGAAATCGTGGACCCCGAAAAGGTCAAGATCTTCAAACCGAAACCACAATTTCGTTTCGTGATTCCATATTTGGCCGCGAAATTAATCTTCGCATAAATGATCAAACAGTAACTACCCGGGTTCCAGCCGGAGTCAAAGATGGCACCAAAATCAAACTTAAAGGCCGAGGAGCTTCAGGTCAGACTGGCCCCGGTGATCTATTTATTATTATTCATGTCACAAAGCATCCGGTCTTCACTCGTGACGGTAACAACCTGTTGATGACTCTACCTGTCACTTTTACGGAGGCGGCTCTCGGTGCCGACATTTCAGTACCAACTTTAAGTGGAGAAGATGTAACAGTTCGGTTAGCACCAGGAACACAAAATGGAAAAGTTCTGCGCGTAAAAGGGCGTGGAGTTACCAAGGATTTTCAAACTGGAGATTTACTTGTCACTGTTGAGGTCCATGTTCCGCAGCGACTGGATGCCAAAGCAAAAAGTGCACTCCAGAGTTTTGCTGAACTTACTGAGAGTGACTCACCGCGGCAACACCTCAAGGAGCGGGCGGGGGCATAATGGTTATTCATACTCATGAAGAGAGCGCGCACCCCGAGGACGATCAAGCAGTTTATGTAATTTCTGTCGCCGCTGAACTATCAGGCATGCACCCGCAAACACTTCGGCAATATGATCGAATGGGCCTTGTTTCTCCAGGACGGGCATCAGGTCGCGGGCGTCGTTACTCATTGCTGGATATTGCTTCGCTGCGAAATATTCAACGTTTAGTTGGGGATGGAATAAACCTTGCTGGGATCAAGCGGATTATGGAGCTTGAGTCAGCCGTAGCAAATATGGCGCTAGAAGTGGCAAAACTCCGAACTGAAGTAGATGCATTACTTGCAGCCAATCCACCTAAAGTGCTTATGAAACGCGATCAACCAACAGTGGTGGTTTATAAACCAGAGTAGATAGGGTTTCGCTATGACATCACGCGATACTCTTAAAGCCGAAATTCTCAACAAGGCAGTCGTCCACGGAAAAGTCATTCTCTCCTCCGGCAAGGAAGCGGATTACTACGTTGATTTGCGTCGAATCACACTAGATTCAACCGCCGCCCCCCTCGTAGGTGAAGTGATGCTAGAGCTGACAAAAGATTGGGATTATGAGGCCGTGGGTGGATTAACACTCGGCGCCGATCCGGTTGCTACGGCGATGATGCATGTTGCTGGGCAGCAGGGACGCACATTGGATTCTTTTGTTGTCCGCAAGGCCGAAAAAGCGCACGGTCTGCAGCGTCGTATTGAAGGACCGGATGTGGCAGGAAAGCGAGTTCTAGCTGTTGAAGACACTTCTACCACTGGCGGATCAGTATTGACCGCGGTTGAAGCACTGAAAGAAGCTGGCGCAATTGTGGTTGGCGTAGCCGTAATTGTTGAACGGGGCGCTGCCCAGAAGGTTGCTGATGCCGGACTTGAATATCGGGCGGCCTTTCAATTGGCCGACCTAGGGTTGTAAGTAACTTTTTGGGACTGTTGCCTGATTAGGACAGGTGTTTGCGACTTCGCCACTCTTTAAAGATTTCCCAACCAAGTGGAATAACGGTCACGCCTGCAATAATCAAAATAATATCGGTGAGGTATTTGGAAATTGTGTTGGCGAAGGTGTTTCCGGCTGCATAAGCACCCCAGATCAGAACCTGAGTCCAAATAACTGCCCCAAAAATATTCCAAAAAGCGAATGTTTTAAAAGGAACACGAATAATTCCGGACAACGGGTTAATTAGTCCACGGATTACTGGGATAAAACGGCCTAGAACGATCGCGCGTCCGCGCCCATATTTGGTGATGTACTTTTCGGCAGATTTAATCTTTCCCGGGTCAAAAAATTTGGAATCTGGTCTACTAAATATCTTTATACCGTAATGCCAGCCAAGCCAATGGCCAAATTGGGAGCCGATAATTGCAGCGATTGGCGCCCCAACTGCAACTAACACGATATTTAGGTGATGGCCGTGGGTGCTGCCAATTCCAGCGGCAAAGAGGCCAGCCGTTATAAGCAAGGTGTCCCCGGGCAAGCCAATAATGAGGGGTAATCCGGTTTCGAGAGCCAAAACGGCAAAAATGATGACCAACGAATAGTTGGAATTGAGGGCCGAGGTGACGCTGATAAAGCTCATAGGATCTAAAGGATAGCGATTACCCCATCAAAATTTGTCACTCACCTTATATATATGTGTAACCTTTCACACCTTAGATCGACCCAAGAACCGCCCAAGTACGACCTGTCCTGCACCTGCCAACTCAACGAGGAGTGAAAATCGTGTCTACACCCGTGCAAGTCACTGGAACCAACCTGGTATATGTCTTTATTGTTTTAGGCGTCTCTCTGCTTGCGCTCGCCATTGCATATGGTTTGCGCGCTCAAGTGCTCGCTGCGTCAGATGGAACCGATCAAATGAAAGAGATTGCCGCCGCAGTCCAAGAAGGCGCGGCTGCCTATCTCAATCGTCAATTCAGGACTCTCTCAGTATTTGTAGGAATTGTCTTCGTTCTGTTGTTCGCTCTTCCAGGACATACGGATATCCGAATCGGTCGCTCAATCTTCTTCTTACTTGGAGCGGTATTTAGCGCCTCCGTTGGTTACAACGGAATGTGGCTTGCGGTTCGTGCAAATGTGCGTGTGGCGGAGGCGGCTAGACAGAAGTCTGCACCTAACGCCGTGAAGATAGCTTTCCGCACCGGTGGAGTGGTTGGTATGACAACAGTAGGTCTGGGTTTACTCGGGGCATCGCTCGTTGTGATCATCTATCGCGCAAATGCTCCAGAAGTTCTTGAAGGTTTTGGATTCGGTGCTGCGATGTTGGCCATGTTTATGCGTGTTGGTGGCGGAATTTTTACTAAGGCCGCAGATGTTGGTGCAGACCTTGTTGGTAAAGTCGAGCAGAACATCCCGGAAGATGACCCTCGCAATGCTGCGACTATTGCAGACAACGTCGGTGACAACGTAGGCGACTGTGCCGGTATGGCAGCTGATTTATTTGAATCATATGCAGTAACTCTCGTAGCAGCTCTCATTCTTGGTAAGGCTGGATTTGGAGATGCTGGATTGATTTATCCACTCATCGTTCCTGCAATCGGAATCGTTACTGCAATTATCGGAATTTTCATTACACGTCTACGCTCTACAGATAGATCTGCAATGCAAGCGATCAACCGATCATTCTTCTTGTCGGCAATTATTTCTGCTGTCTTAGTTGGCTTTGCAACCTTTACATATTTGCCTGGTTCAATGAAGTTGTTAACTGGACTTGATCCTGCGCATACGCCAGGAAATGTAAATCCACGAATCCTCACCTTTGGCGCAGTGATTATTGGAATTATTCTCGCCGCAGCAATTCAACTGTTGACCGGCTTCTTTACTGAGATTGGTCGCCGTCCGGTTAATGATGTTTCAGCTTCATCTACCACAGGTTCTGCAACCGTTATTTTGGCTGGTATCGCCGTTGGTTTTGAATCAGCAGTGTATTCAGCGCTTCTCATTGCAGCTGCCGTATTTGGTGCCTTTGTTCTAGGTCATGGGTCCATAGTGCTCAGTTTGTTCGCAATCGCACTAGCTGGTACCGGTTTGCTTACGACTGTAGGTGTAATTGTTGCCATGGATACCTTTGGACCGATTTCTGATAACGCACAAGGAATTGCCGAAATGTCTGGCGATGTACATGGTGAAGGTGCACAGATTCTGACTCAATTGGATGCTGTAGGAAATACAACGAAAGCAATTACCAAAGGAATCGCAATTGCAACCGCTGTGCTTGCAGCAACTGCACTCTTTGGTGCATTTACCAATGCGATCTTGAAAGCAGTAAGTGATGCCGGAAAGACCGCCGCAAATCTCAACCTACAGTTCCAAGGAATTTTAGATATAGCAAACCCAAGAAATCTCGTTGGATTAATCATTGGCGCAGCTGTCGTCTTCTTGTTCTCTGGTTTAGCGATTAATGCTGTTTCTCGTGCTGCAGGCGCAGTTGTTGTCGAGGTGCGCGAGCAATTCCGTTTACATCCCGGGATTATGGATGGAACACAGAAGCCTGAGTATGGCCGTGTGGTAGACATTTGTACCCGTGATTCTTTACGTGAACTCGTTGCTCCAGGGTTGCTAGCAGTAATGGCGCCAATAGCGGTCGGCTTCGGACTTGGCGTTGGAGCGCTTGGTGCTTACCTTGCTGGGGCAATTGGAACAGGAACGTTGATGGCAGTCTTTCTTGCCAACTCTGGCGGCGCTTGGGATAACGCCAAAAAGATGGTCGAAGATGGGCACTATGGTGGAAAGGGATCTGATGCGCATCACGCAACAATCGTTGGCGACACCGTCGGAGATCCATTTAAAGACACTGCTGGTCCTGCGATTAACCCACTCCTCAAGGTTATGAATCTGGTAGCTCTGCTCATAACTCCGGCGATTGTTTCCTTCTCCCTTGGTGAACACAAAGTTGAAAGCGCAATCATTGCTCTGATTGCAGTACTTGTTATCATCTACGCCCTTGTACGGAGCAGGAGAGCATCAACTGTTTTCGCCTAAAACAAAACTAATGCGTTAGCCCTAACTAACGCTCATCTTCCCCTTAGGAGTTAATGAATTTGGGTATCAAGCTTGTAATTGTGGAATCTCCTGCAAAGGCGCGAAAAATTGGCGCCTTTCTAGGGGATGACTATGTCGTTGAGGCATCCGTCGGTCATATCCGTGATCTCCCGCAACGCGCCGCCGATATTCCGGCGGAGTACAAGAAAATCCCATGGGCCAAAGAGGGCGTAAACATTGAGGAGGACTTTGCACCGCTTTACGTCATTAATCCCGATAAGCGCGCCAAAGTAAATGAGTTGAAAGCGCTCATGAAGAACGCTGATGAACTTATTCTGGCTACAGATGAGGACCGCGAGGGCGAAGCGATTGCTTGGCATTTGATAGAGGTGTTACGACCAAAGATTCCGATTAGCCGCATGGTATTCCATGAAATTACAAAGGAAGCGATTCAAGAAGCGGCCCACAACACTCGCGATCTGGATTATCGCTTAGTTGATGCGCAAGAAACCCGGCGAGTTCTCGATCGACTTTACGGATATCGCCTTTCACCAGTTCTTTGGAAAAAAGTGATGCCTCGCATCAGTGCAGGCAGGGTGCAGTCTGTCGCCACTCGTCTTATCGTTGAGCGTGAGCGCGAACGGATGGCCTTCATCTCTTCCTCATGGTGGGATATTTCTGGCGAAACTGAAGCTAACTTCACCGCTCGTTTAATTTCTCTCGATGGCAAGCGAGTGGCTACCACTAATGATTTTGATGAGAGCGGTGGTCTTAAAGAACGATCCGCAAGCAATATTTTGCTCTTGGATGAAGCTTCTGCCAATGAATTAACGCAGAATTTGCAGGGCTCTGCTCTCACAGTTAAGAGTGCAGAAGAATCACCGAGAACTGAACGTCCAAAGGCACCTTTCACGACGTCAACTATGCAACAAGATGCAGGTTCACGATTGGGGTGGGGCGCCCAACTCACGATGCGAGTTGCCCAGCGCTTATATGAAAATGGTTATATAACGTATATGCGTACCGATTCAGTCACGCTTTCTCAAGCAGCGATTGCATCAGCGCGAGCACAAGCGACAGCTTTATATGGCAAAGAGTACATACCGGCTACACCCCGTATTTATGAAGGTAAGACAAAAAATGCGCAGGAAGCCCATGAGGCTATTCGACCAGCGGGAGAGACTTTTAAGACTCCGGGCGAGTTGGCTCCCGAGTTAAGTCGCGATGAGTTTGCCTTGTACGATCTCATTTGGAAACGAACCATCGCATCGCAAATGGCTGATGCCAAAAAAGCTCAGATGCGTGTTGATTTTGATGTCACCACCAAAACTGGACGAGCTGCGATATTTCGCGCCAATGGATCGGTTCTAACATTTCCTGGCTTCTTGGCGGCGTATGAGGAGATTCAAGAAGAAGGCGCTAGTGATGTGCCTGATGAATCAAAGCGACTGCCTCCGATGAGCGTTGGGGATTCAATAAAAGTAAAGCAATATAACTGCGAGGGTCATGAGACGAAGCCTCCTGCTCGTTACACCGAACCAACCTTGGTGAAAAAGTTGGAAGAGCTCGGAATTGGTCGCCCCTCGACCTTCGCATCCATCATTAGCACTATCCAAGATCGCGGATATGTCGCAAAACGTGGTCGCGCTTTGGTGCCTACTTTCCTAGCGTTTAGCGTCACTGGACTACTTGAACAACACTTTTCAAAATTGGTTGACTATGAGTTCACCGCATCAATGGAAGAAGATCTCGACAAAATCGCAAACGGTGAAGCGGATCGTGTCGAATGGTTGACGCGCTTTTTCTACGGTCATGATGACGTGCCTGGTTTAGAAGCGCTCGCTTCAGATTTGGGTGCAATCGATGCACAACAAATCAACACCATGAAAATGGGTCAAGATATTGAAATTCGAGTAGGGCGTTTTGGAGCTTACATACAACAGGGTTATGGAGATGATCGAAAGTTCGCAAACGTTCCCGAAAATATGGCACCGGACGAATTAACTCTTCCTGTTGCGATCGAACTTTTAGCGAAACCTTCCGGGGAACGCGTGCTTGGAGTTGAACCCAGTACGGGATATTCGCTGGTTGCAAAATCAGGACGCTTCGGTCCGTACGTCACCCAAATACTTCCAGAGCCAGAACTAGTAGTAGATAAGAAGACTGGCGAATTAAAAAAGCCACGAAAGAAGAAAGGTGATGCAAAACCAAAAACTGCCTCACTACTTGCGACGATGTCACTCGACACCATCACAATGGATGACGCCCTTAAGTTGATGTCACTTCCTCGAACCTTGGGTGAATATGAAGATGAAACTATTACCGTTCAAAATTCACGTTACGGCCCATACCTCACTAAAGGAACGGATTCTCGGACACTCACTTCCGAGGATCAACTTTTTACTATTGATCTAGAACAAGCGATAGAAATTTACAAAGAGCCGAAGGTACGTCGGCGCGGAGTTGCAAAACCTCCACTCAAAGATTTGGGGCTGGATCCCGCCTCCCAGAAATCGGTATTGGTTAAAGATGGCCGCTTTGGTTTGTATGTAACCGACGGTGAAACAAATGCGACGCTACGCCGTGGCGATACCGTCGAATTTCTTACGCTGGAGCGCGGAATGGAACTTTTGGCTGGCAGACGTGCGTGGGAAGCCGAAAACGGTGGAGCGACACGTGTTAAGAAAAAGAGTTCTCGGGTGAGTAAAGCCAAAAAGAGTGCACCGACACTGACCTCCAAGACCGTTCAAGCCACGGGTTCTCCCAAGACCAAGAAGAAAGCAGCTTCTGGTAAAGGAAAAGCCACAGTGAGCGCCAGCCTCTAGGCTTACCCCATGTCTCAGGCGCTGCCATATCCTTCGGCCCCCGCGCAATCGGAATCCCGGAGCGTTTTAGCGATTCCTGCCTTTCGCAAGCTTTGGAAGAGCATGGCCATCTCATCTTTTGGCGACTGGCTCGGTTTTCTCGCTACGACCGCGCTCGCCTTCGACCTTGGTGGAAACTATAAGACGGCAAACTTTGCTATCGCTGGAGTCTTCATCGTTCGGTTACTCCCTGCGGTTTTACTAGGTCCGATAGCGGGGGTCATAGCCGACAAATTTGATCGCCGCAGATTGATGATCGTCTGCGACATTCTGCGCTTTGGCCTCTATCTATCTATACCACTCGTTCATACCTATTTTTGGCTCTATACGGGAACTGCAATCGTCGAGACGGTAACTCTCTTTTGGTCTCCAGCAAAAGAAGCTTCGGTTCCCAATCTAGTTCCAAAAGACAAACTCGAATCCGCAAATCAAATGACCTTGGTCGCGAGTTACGGAAGCGCTCCCTTTGGTGGAATCATCTTTACTTTGCTCGCCGGGGTGGCAACAACCATTGCTCCCTTCACCAATCCTCGCTACGCGTCTGCCGCAGATTTAGCACTGTATATCGACTCGATTACCTTCTTATATACCGCGTGGGTTGTCTACCAACTTAAAGCTATTCCACGAGGCGCTGCCTCCAAAGGTGCAGTAAATGACAATATCGGCAAATCACTGGTTGATGGCTTTAAATTTGTATCCGGATCCAAGGTGATCAGCGGACTCATCATAGGTATGCTCGGTGCTTTCTTTGCCGCAGGAGCCGTAATTGGGCTCGGAAAAACATTTGTTGGCGATTTAAATGCCGGAGATGCCGCTTACGGAATTCTATTTGTCGCTCTTTTCACCGGGCTAGCACTTGGAATTTGGCTTGGACCTAAAATCTTTGGACAGTTTTCTAGGCGACGTATATTTGGAGTTTCACTGACGATCGCCTCGGCTTTTTTGGTGATTTTTTCGCTGGTTTCCAACATAGTTCTTGCGATCTTGATGACAATAACTTTAGGAGCATTCGCAGGACTCTCCTTTGTTACTGGTTTTACCTTGCTTGGACTGGAAGTCGAAGATGAAGTCCGAGGGCGAGTCTTTGCCTTCGTACAGTCATTAACTCGAATTTCCTTGCTTGTTGTTCTTGCACTTGGACCAGTCCTAGCTGCGGTTATCGGACGACACGAATTCACTATTGATAATGTGCACTTGCATTACAGCGGTGCAGCATTCACGCTCTTTGGAGCTGGAATAATCGGACTCGTTGTCGGCATTTTCTCTTATAAGCGGATGAAAGATCGCCCTAAAATCTCATTCCTTTCAGACATCAAGGCCGCTTTTCGCGGTGAATTAGGCGGAATTACAGGGCAATCTCACAAGGGAATTTTTATTGCTTTTGAAGGTGGCGAAGGATCTGGAAAATCCACCCAAGCAGAACTACTAAAGACTTATCTGGTTGGCCTCGGTGAGGATGTACTGGTTACTCGTGAACCCGGTGGAACTGACTTAGGAAAGCAACTCCGGAAAATATTGCTTGATCCG
Organism: uncultured Actinomycetes bacterium; assembly: GCA_903928395.1. Taxonomy (GTDB): domain Bacteria; phylum Actinomycetota; class Actinomycetes; order Nanopelagicales; family Nanopelagicaceae; genus PALSA-747. Next base: position 10,639 of record CAIYQS010000048.1, read on the forward strand.
AAGACGGGCGAAATTTCTCCTCGCGCAGAAGCCCTCTTATATGCCGCTGATCGCGCAAACCATGTTCACTCCCTCATTCAACCAGCGCTTATTCATGGCGAGGTTGTCATCACCGATAGGTATTTAGACTCTTCGATCGCTTATCAAGGAGCAGGTCGAATTTTGCAACCAAGTGAAGTGGCTCGAATATCTCGATGGGCAACCGAATCCCTCACCCCAAATTTAACAATTATTTTAGATCTTCCGGCCGATATTGGTTTGGCGAGGTTAAATAGTATTGATCGATTAGAGCAAGAACCTTTAGCTTTTCATGAACGCGTCCGTCGTGAATTCTTAAATTTGGCAAATGTTGACCCTGACCGATATTTTGTAGTGGATGGTACTCAGCATGTAGATGCGATTGCTCGCCAGATACAAGATCGAATTTCGCAGATTCCGCAATTGAAAATAAATCGCGAAAAATTAAAGAAATAATGATGTCAGTTTTTGATTCCATTGTTGATCAGGATGCAACGGTTACCATCCTTAAAGCGGCTGTGGTTGCCGCGAAAAATAATGAAGACGAATCTCAGGATATGACACATGCCTGGCTATTTACTGGTCCTCCCGGATCTGGTAGAAGTAACACCGCACTGGCTTTTGCAGCTGCACTTCTTTGCCCGAATTCTGGATGCAATAATTGCGTTGATTGCACTACGGCGCTACGAGGTGTTCATGCTGATGTGGAACTCATCAAAACCGAAGGACTTTCTATCAAAATTGATGAAGTTCGAGAGCTCATAACCCGATCATCATGGGCGCCATCCGTTGCGCGGTATAGGGTGGTGGTGATTGAAGATGCAGATCGACTCACCGAATCCGCAGCAAATGCTCTGCTTAAAGCGATAGAAGAACCTGGTTTGCGGACAATTTGGCTACTTTGTGCCCCTGCGCTTAGCGATGTGTTGCCAACAATTCGCTCAAGAACTCGAAATTTAACTTTGCGAACCCCATCAATTTCAGCAGTTACAAGACTTCTTGAGTCGGAGTCAATTCCCCGTCAAACGGCAGAACTTTCAGCACGTGCATCTCAAGGCCATATCGGCAGAGCCAGATACCTAGCACTGAATCCGGAAGCACGAACCCGACGTACCGATATTTTGAAACTTCCCCTCACCATTACTGACATTGCATCCGCTTTTAAAAGCGCGCAGTCCTTAGTTGACGCGGCTAAACGTGAAGCAGAAGCCGATGCAGAAAAACGCAATGATGCAGAAAGCGCCGCACTCAAAGAAGCTTGGGGACAACAAGGTACGCGCATGATCCAAGGAGGCGCGAAAGCCCTTAAAGAGTTAGAAAAAGAGCAAAAATCTAGGCAGACAAGAATGGTGCGCGATTATCTTGATCGTGCGCTCTTGGATATCGCAACTTTTTATCGCGATACATTGTTAGTGCAAAGTGGAGTAAGTGGCGATTTTGTCGCCGAGAACTCACTCATCAACCAGGATATGGAACGTGAAATTCAGATAATTGCCAGCAGTACCACAGCTCAGACCTCACTGAGAAAATTGGAAGCGATCATGAAAACGCGCACCAACCTGTCACGTAACGCCGCTCCATTGTTAGCCATCGAAGCGCTTATGGTGCAATTGCGATGAAACGTCCTCTTATATTTCTGGTGGTCTCCGCCCTCACCTTAGCTACGTTGACCACGCCTTCCTTCGCAGCGCAAACATGGACTCTAAGTAAATTTCAAAGCCAAACTCTTTCATGGAAACCTTGCGACGGCGGATTTCAATGCGCCCAGTATCAAGTCCCGATTGATTACAGCCATATAGACAACAACACATTCACATTGCAGGTCATCAAGCACATCGCTAATACTCCAAGTAAACGGATTGGTTCCTTAATTATGAATCCGGGTGGTCCTGGTGGCTCTGGAATTCAGTATGTAATGGCCGCCGATTCCATCGTTTCAACAAGTATCGAGAACGTTTACGATCTGATTGGATTTGACCCGCGCGGAGTCAATTTGTCGCAACCAATTCGCTGCCTCACTGATTCCCAGGAGGACTATTTCCTTGGCGGGGATGGATCTGTCGAGACCCCTGCGGATTTAGCAAGTGCAATCTCATCTTCAAAATTGATGGCGAGTGCCTGCGCTAAAGCTGCCGGTTCTAAGTTGGGACACTATTCCACCTTAGATACCGCGAGAGATATGGAAATTTTGCGGATCCTGCTCAAGGAACCAAAACTTAATTACATCGGAAAGTCCTACGGTACCTACCTTGGAACTCTATACGCAGCTTTATACCCCAAGACAACTGGACGTATCGTTTTAGATGGAGCGGTCGACCCCAACGTTTCAGAGCGGGACCAAAATATTGCGCAGGCGGTTGGGTTTGATACCGCGCTTAAGTCGTTTGTCGCATCCAATCCCACATTTTCCATCAAGCAGATCCAAAGTTTCTTGCACTCCGCAAGAACTAAACCTCTTGTGGATCAAAATAAACGCGCGCTCGGGGAGTCATTGGTGGTGACGGGAATAGCAGCCTCACTATATGACCCTGCGAACGGTTGGCCGCTACTTGCTCGAGCGTTAAGAAGAGCCATAAATTACCAAGATCCATCTGGCTTTTTCTTGTTGGCTGATTCATATAACGATCGAGATCAAAATGGGCACTACCTATCCAACCAAACCGATATTTCTGAAATTATTTCTTGCCTAGACTTTAAAGATCCTAGGACGTTGACTCAAATGGAAGCAGATGCAAAAGCCTTTAGCGTTGCTGCGCCGATATTTGGTCCCTATCTCACCTATTCAGGTTTACCCTGCCTGTATTGGCAGGCCAAGCCAGTTTTGATGCCCTCTTTGACCCATCTCATTACGAATCCATTGTTGGTCATCGGCACCACTCGTGATCCAGCTACTCCGTACCAATGGGCAAAAGGCCTGCACAAAGCGCTGGTTGATAGCACCCTGATTACGCTCAATGGCGATGGTCATACCGGCGCCAACAGAGGGAGTAGTTGCGTCGATAATGCCATGAACAATTATTTGCTTACCGGCAAGGTTCCACCACATGATATTTCCTGCGACACAGATGCGGTGGCAGCAGCAGCGGTTTCCGCCTAAGCCGAAATCCGTTATCACCTTGTTATAACTTCTGCGCCGAGTCAGCAGACAGCTGGCGTGACTTTGGTAAAGAGCACCCCTTGGAATACGGCATTATTTCCCTATGCGCTTAGACCATGTTTCTTATGTAACCAGTCATGACCAACTCTCCGACACAGTTCAACGTTTGGGTTCCACGTTGGGAACAACTTTTGTTGATGGTGGGATTCACCCACGTTTTGGTACTAGAAACTTTACGGCCCCGCTTCACAACGGACATTATCTTGAAGTTGTGTGTCCACTAGATCATCCTGCAACTGATAGCAATGCATTTGGTCGCGCAGTCTCTATGCGCGCAAACGAAGGCGGAGGTTGGTTAACGTGGGTACTTTCAACAGAGGACATCAAGCCAATCGAGAATCGCATTGGTCGTCCTGCGGCTGAAGGTCACCGCAGAAAGCCAGATGGAACAGATTTGCGCTGGAAACAAATTGGCATTCTTGATGTTTTACAAGATAAGCAATTGCCATTTTTTATCGAATGGTTAACGACAGATCACCCATCCAAGGATGGAGTCGCCACTGCGACAATTACAAAAGTGGAATTTTCTGGAGATAAAGAAAGAATTAGGGAATACGCCGGAGCTGAAGTTGTCGACGCAATTGGCGAAGTAGAAATTATTTGGGTCGATCCATCAGCCAACGACGGTGAGACTGGAATAGTTGCGGTCTACCTACAAACTCCGTCAGGTGAAGTTCGCGTCGATTAATCAGTTTGCTTGATTAACTTTAAATCGTGCGCGCTCTAATTCTTCACCATCAATTTCGCACGAAAATAGGTAAGCTCCTAAACGTGGAATTGGCAGCATCGGCATATTAAAACCCATGTTAATGACCTGCCATTCGCCGGGAACCAATCCGTCGGGACGCCCCACCTGAAAATTCATTTCTGCCCTAAATGGCCCAAATGTATCTGGGCCGGTTGGAAGTAATACGTCTTGCCCGTCGATATCTTGAAGCCTAATTATCAACTGATGGTCGCGATTGGTGAGGTCCCATGGGACTTTAACTTGAACCGCAATTGCAACATTTACGGGCCATGGCGCTGGGGCACC
>CAIYQS010000049.1 GCA_903928395.1 uncultured Actinomycetes bacterium
CTTATTTTAGCAAAGAATCACGGGCTATAATACCAAAATGAATGTGAACCAGACTATCCAACGATCACTCGGACTTTTGGATAAACGTCAGAAAAGAAAAATACTCCTGTCAATACTTGCTCAAATTTCGCTCTCGGTCCTAGATTTAATTGGAATTGCACTTATGGGCTTAGCCACTAGCACCATGATTAATCGTAAGTTCCCTAAGGTTTTTTCCTCGCTCTTGAAACAACTTGGAGTCCACCTTGAACCCTCGAATAGCTCGATTTTCAAAATCTTGACGATAACCTTTCTATTCTTTTGTATTAAATCTATTGTGGCGCTTGCAACGTTGTATCGGATTACAAAGTATCTCGCGAATTTAAGTAAGAAAATTTCAATTCAGTACATTGAGTATTTTTACAAACTTCCAATATTTCAGATTCTAAAAAATAAGCCAGAGCAGGTTGCCTTCTCCTTTAGCTCTGCTTTTACAATCGCAATAGTGGAGGTTATTGGGTCATTTATCTCGATTGTCTCGGAAATTTCCTTGGTAGTGCTCACTTTAAGTTTTCTTTTCGTCGTTAATTGGAGTGCTGGACTCTTCGCATTTGTCTATTTTAGCTCCGTGTTTTTAGTTATTAATCTTTTTTTGAAAGAAAAACAAAGAACGCTCTCAAAAAGACGAATTCAATCAAATATTCAAGCATTGACTGAGGTCATTTTGATTACAAATAATCTCAGAGAGATCAAAGTATACGGGTTAATCAACAAATTTGTCAGTAAATTTTCTGAAACGCGAAGAGTTGAGACTTCAAGCACTCAGGGTATTTTTATTGTGAATCAAATTCCAAAGTACGCTTTTGAATCGAGTTTTTTTGTAGGTATTAGTCTTATCTTTGCTTTTTTGCTAGTTACTCAAGGAAATGAAATTGCGTTAGTTCAGATGGCCTTGTTTATAGCTGCAGGCTCTAGGTTGATGCCCAGTATGATTAGAGCCCAAGGTTGTTTTGGTGCAATAAGTGCGGCGGAAGGTCCTTGTAGCGACATGTTTGAGAGGCTTGAAGAGATTGCCAAATTTGATTTTAAAAATGCAAGAATTAGTGAAAGTGAATCATCCGCTCAGGTGAAGCTAAGTGAGCAGGACGTGCTCCTACAGATTAGAAATCTAACCTACTCCTATCGGTCCTCAACAAAGTGGAGTCTTTCTGTGGAGGAATTCGACTTACATGAAGGCGAAAAGGTGGCAATAATTGGAGAATCAGGTGCCGGCAAATCCACATTCGTGGATTTATTACTGGGACTCTCTCAAGACTACGAGGGTACATTGAGTTATTCGAAATCTCTCCTAGATTCAAGTGGAGGGGTTATGCGTGGAATGATCGGATACGTTCCTCAACGCGTAAATCTTTTTGAAGGATCATTGCTTGATAATATTACGTTTTATGATTCGACTCCAGAATCGGTGCCAATTGCCGTGGACGTTCTCTCTAAGGTCGGGTTAGCTGATTGGGTCCAAAGCCTCCCTGACGGAATTCACAGCGCAGTTCAGAATCTTGGAGAGAATATTAGTGGCGGGCAAGCACAGAGAATTGGTCTAGCAAGGGCTCTGTATAGAAATCCAAAAATTCTAATTCTTGATGAGCCAACAAGTTCCCTCGATAAAGTTACTGAAACTAAACTTCTCGAAGAATTATTTACGATTATGAATGGCATGACAGTTTTAGCTGTC
>CAIYQS010000050.1 GCA_903928395.1 uncultured Actinomycetes bacterium
ATGCACCAACCAATTGGGCGAGTTCTTCTTGCGTGAGATCGTGGTTAACATGCAGACCGTCTTCCTTTTGCACACCGAAGCGTTCACCTAAATCAATGATTGCTTTCGCCACACGTCCTGGAACATCAGCAAAAACCAAGTCAGCCAAGATCTCATTTGATTTACGTAGTCGTTGGGCTAGCCGGCGAAGCAACTCCAACGAAGTTTGAGGGTTGGTAGTAACAAGCCCAATAACTGCATCATGAGCAAGTGAAACCAATCTGACATCTGTAACCGCTGTTGCCGTGGATGTACGCGGTTCTGGATCAAAGAGCGAGAGTTCGCCAAACATTTCTCCAGGGCCAAGTATTGAAAGTAGATTTTCGCGACCATCGTTGCTCTGGGTACCAAGTTTAATTTTTCCATGGACGACTACATAAAGACGATCGCCCTCTTGGCCTTCTTTAAAAAGCACTTGTCCCTTATTGAGTTTCAGAGAAACCATAGATTGGCGCAACTCGTGTGCGGCCGCGTCATCGAGCGCGCTGAAAAGGGGAGCTTTACGGATGATGAGATCGTCATCTTTATGGGTCACGAGCAGACCCTACAACCTGAGCCCGCACCCTTCCAACCGTAATCCCGTAGGCTTATAAAGTGCGTGTGATAAATGTAGAGGATGAAGATTTCGCCACGAAAAGACGGCGTGCTCGATCCATGTATCGAGTCCTCACTCGAGCGTACCCAAATGTGCACTGCGAACTGGATTATCAGACACCTTTTCAGCTCTTAGTTGCCACTTTGTTATCCGCGCAATGCACAGACAAGCGTGTGAACCAAGTGACCCCCATCCTTTTTAAGAGATATGGCACTGCAAAAAAAATGGCTGCAGCACCAATTCTCGAGATCGAAGAGATAATTCGCTCTCTTGGCTTTTTCCACGTCAAAGCCCAGAATGTAAAGGCGCTGAGCCAACGGCTCATTACGGATTTCGGCTCAAAAGTTCCTTCTGATTTAGCTCAACTAGTCACACTTCCGGGAGTCGGGCGTAAAACCGCAAATGTCGTCTTGGGGCATGCCTTCGATATCCCAGGAATTACAGTGGACACTCACTTTGGGCGACTAAGTCGAAGGTTTGGTTGGAGCGATTCTCTGGATCCAATCAAAGTAGAGCGTGAGGTGGGAGAGCTAATCCCCCAAACCGAATGGACCAATCTTTCGCAAAGGATGATCTGGCACGGTCGACGTGTTTGCCACTCTAGAAATCCAGCGTGTGGCGCTTGCCCCTTAGCCTCGCTTTGTCCATCTTTTGGGATAGGTGAAGTCGATAAGATCAAGGCATCAATACTTGTTAAAAGCGATGAGGAGTTCAGATGAAACGGGCTCTCATATTGGTATTGGTTCTTTCTCTTGTCCCGCTAGCCGCGAAAGCTAACGGAGGCGTAGTTGTTGGATGCCAATCAATATCGGTGGCAAAAGGGACAACTAAGGGTTTCTCATTGCCCTGCTTGGACAATAAATCACATGTGACCTACCAAGCGATTCGAGGACCGGTCGTGGTCAATGTCTTTGGTTCTTGGTGTGAACCTTGCAATCAAGAAATTCCACATTTTCTGCAACTTCAAGCTCTGCACAAGGTTGCCCTCGTAGGTATTGACGTTGAAGAAACGAGCATGCAAGCGGGTCGCAATTTTGTCATTAAGAAAGGGATGACCTGGCCCATCCTTTACGACACTAACAGCGTGACCCGTGGAGTATTTGGATTAGGTGTCCCGGTGACCTGGTTTATCGATGCGAAGGGCAAGGTTGTTTACAAACAGATAGGCGTAATTACCTCAACGGCACAATTGAAATCAGAAGTTTCCAAATACCTGAAAATTAAGTTATGAAAAACTGGGTAGACGCGCTCTTTGTTTTAGCCACTGTTCTCTCGTTTTTCCAAGGATGGCGGGCTGGACTTCTGTCGACACTCTTTACCTTCGTCGGCTACATCGGAGGGGGACTTTTAGGGTTAATTTTTGGTTTGCAGCATTTTCACGCTCATGGAGTATCCAAATTTCTATTGCTCTTTCTCGCCGTCACGGTCGGCTCCGCTTTGGGAGAAATGATCTTCAAGAAAATTGGAAGTCTTTTCCGGAACAAAATTCTCTTTGCCCCCTTTACTTGGATTGATTCGATATTTGGAGCTGCATTTTCGATACTTCGAACATTGATCATGCTCGTCATTCTCGGCCATTTGCTCCTAATCACCCCTTGGAGTTGGGTCCACGACATTCCTAAAAGTCAGATCTATAGCAAACTGAATGCACGGGCACCAGCAATCATTTCTGACATCACCAAGCGTGCACAGGAGCAATTTCACTAACAAGTCTCAGGTTCTCATCAGTCCCATCTAAGTATTGGAACCTAGGATCTGCGCCATGATTAAAAAATCTCTCGCTGGCCTCTTGGCCGTAATTGTTATCTCAACTGTTTCTGTGGCAAGTACGCAAGCCGCCACGGCAACTAACACTCCTGGCGGAATTTGTGCCAAGTCTGGTGCAATGACCGTGATAAACGGAAAAACCTATACATGTATCAAAGCGTTAAGCGGCAAACTTGTGTGGGCGGCTTCGGCAACACCACCAACCATCGGTGGGACTAAACCACAAATTAGTGGTGGAGTGGGCGGTGAAGGAGGCGAAGGCGGCGGCGATCATGGTTTCGGAAATAACTCTCGCCAAATTGCCTTAACGAAATACAACGCCTGTCTTGTAGCTCACGGCGGAACTGCAGTTGCTAGACCAACCAGAGTTCGCGGTGTTCGGCCAACAACAGGCGCTCCAGTTATTAGCCCTGCTCCTAAGTTGAGTGCGGCACAGAGTAAAGCAATTACTGCCTGTGCATCACTAGCTCCAAAAATTCGTGCGCAGGGCGATGACTAAACCTAACTAGTCTTCCGACTTTCCACTCTTCAATCCTTCGCCGATCAATTTCATAATATTTGGATCGGCGAGGGTTGTGGAATCTCCAACGGTTCGATTTTCTGCCACATCGCGCAGTAGTCGACGCATGATTTTTCCACTGCGCGTTTTTGGAAGTTCATTGACGACAAGTATCTGTTTTGGTCTAGCGATAGCGCCAATTTCTTTGGTGACGTGAGCTTTAAGATCTTTTATTAATTCCTCGCCACCAACACTTGGAATTCCGCCACGCAAAATAACGAATGCAACTATTGCCTGCCCCGTCATTTCATCTTTGGCACCGACCACCGCCGCTTCAGCAACATTGTGATGAGAGACCAAGGATGATTCAACTTCGGTCGTTGAGATGCGATGTCCAGATACATTCATGACATCGTCAACGCGTCCAAGTAACCAAATTGCACCATCTTCATCTAATTTAGCGCCGTCTCCCGCAAAGTACATGCCTGAAAACCTTGACCAATACGTCTCTTGATAACGCGCTGGTTCTCCCCAAATACCACGCAACATCGAAGGCCATGGTTCTGTGAGAACTAAATAACCTCCAGTGCCGTTTCCTACCTCATGCCCTTCGTCATCAACTACCTTTGCACTAATCCC
>CAIYQS010000051.1 GCA_903928395.1 uncultured Actinomycetes bacterium
AGCAGTAACGAAGAAGCAGTAACGAAGAAGCAGTAACGAAGAAGCAGTAACGAAGAAGCAGTAACGAAGAAGCAGTAACGAAGAAGCAGTAACGAAGAAGCAGTAACGAAGAAGCAGTAACGAACTATTATTTATTTGATGCAACGAGGAGGTTAAGATGCGCGCCGGTTTCGTATTGAGCGAGGTTCGAATTGGGCTTCGCCGAAATCTCACCATGACATTTGCCGTGGTTATTACTGTCGCGATCTCTCTTACACTCCTCGGGGTTGGATTCCTTGCAAATTCGCAAGTGCGCGTTATGAAAGACTATTGGTACAACAAAATCGAAGTTTCTGTTTTTCTTTGCGGATCGCTTTCGCAATCAGCCTCCTGTTCGGGAGGTCCCGTGACCAACGCCCAGCGCGCCGCTATTCAAAGTGATTTGCAATCTTTGCCTGTTGTACAGACCGTTTACTACGAGTCGCAATCAGAGGCCTATCAACATTTTCAACAGCAATTCAAAGGCTCCGCGATTGCTCAAAACGTCACCCCGGATCAACTTCCGGAAAGTTTTCGAGTAAAGCTCAAAGACCCAACCCAATTTAACGTGATCGAGAGTGCGTTTTCTGGCCGTCCTGGCGTGGATACAGTGCAGGATCAACGCCAGATTCTTGATAAATTCTTTAAATTGCTTGGCGTGCTCCGCGATGGCGCTCTCTTGATTGGAATTGTCAGCGTATTCACTGCCGCCCTTCTGATTAGCAACACCCTTCGCCTCGCTGCATTTAGCAGGCGCCGTGAAACGGGTGTTATGAAACTGGTCGGCGCTTCCTCGTTCTCCATCCAGCTTCCTTTTCTCTTAGAAGGACTAATTTCTGCGATTTTAGGGTGGGCGGTATCCGCCGGATTACTGGCTGGTTTTAAGGGTTTAGTCGATGCGAAGGTGGCACCCTTGCTCTCATTCACAAGATTCTTTAGATGGTCCGATGTCTGGGTAGCTTCTGGAGGACTATTGGGTGTTGGACTCCTAGTTTCGGCGGTTGCCTCGGTTGCCACCCTACGCAAATACTTGAAGGTCTGATCAGCGTTTCGGCGCATTCAGAAATCTAAGAAGAAACTCACTCGGTTAGCTCGAATGCGAAACGGAGCTTCGGGATTCGAAGGTGGAGACGAAAATCCTTGGACATCCACCAGTAGTGCCAGCGATGCAAATCCTTTAACTTCGACTGGTGATGAAGTTCAAGAACTTAGAAAATCGTGGAGATTTCGCTACGCATTTATTTCCACCTTTTTCATAGTCGTACCTGCACTTTCGTACGCGGCGGGCTACCTGGTGAGCAATTCCAAACATCAGCCATCAATTGTTGATCAGGCTATTTCGCGAGTCTCTACGGGTGACCCGCATTCTCCAACCGAAGTCTTGCTGCAACGGGCAGCTATCGAAGCAGTTCTCAAAGCCACAAAGGATCGTTGGTCAAATTATTTTCCACCACTTGCAGCCACAGAATTCGACGCTACCTTGCAAGGTCGATATTCAGGTATTGGGATTTGGTTACGCCAAACTAAGACGAATGCGCTCGAAATTTCCAGCGTCCAACCAAATTCACCTGCCGCGCGTGCAGGAATCAAAGTCCTGGATCAATTACTTAGCGTTGACGGTACAGACGTTGAAAATTCAAGTGTTGCAAATGCAATAGCTTCACTTCGGGGAAATCCAAATACTTTAACTTCTCTTTCATTGCAGCGAGGTTCCACCAGCTACCAGGTTTCTGTAAAACGAGCTGCGGTGTTAACTGGCGATGTACTGGCCTCTCAAATTGCTCCAAAGACGCTCTATATTCAGGTTTCTGCCATTTCACTACATGCCGCCGCTGACGTAGCAACTGCGCTAACAAAATATTCGCATCCGCATGGCGTTATCCTGGATTTAAGAGATGATCCTGGAGGCGTCTTAAGTGAGGCAGTAACAGTTGCCTCAGAGTTCTTAAGTCCCGGACCAGTCGTGTCGTACACTCGCAAGGATGGCTCACCTCAAGTAATGAGTTCCACCAATACTTCTCCCGACACCGCTCCACTCGTTGTCCTGATCAACGGAGGCACCGCGAGTTCCGCAGAAGTCATTGCTGGTGTTCTTCAAGACCGCAATCGCGCTGTAGTAATTGGGGATCAGAGCTACGGAAAAGGCACAGTCCAAGAAATAACTTCGTTGAGTGATGGATCGCAATTGGAAATCACTGTGGGTCAATATCATTTACCGTCAGGTCGACTCATTGATCAAGTGGGGATTACTCCCGATCTAAAAGTCTCTGAAAATGATGAGATATCTAAAGCTATTTCAATTCTTGCTGGTCTAGTGGCTTTGGATTCCGGAAAATCGGTTGCAGGCAAAAAATAGTCAACTGCATTCTGAAAATGGCTCTTAGCGCCGAGGTAATTGGGTAACACTGGTCTATTCAAGATTAATCCAAAGCCCTCGCAACTGTTGTACTAGTACCATTGATACCTGTTGACTCAATACATACGATGAAGGGCGGGTGATGAAGTGGTCAAAGAGATCGGTCGGAAATTGATTGCTCAGAATAAAAGTGCACGCCATGACTACTTCATCGAAGATGTTTGGGAATGTGGGATCATGCTTACTGGCACAGAAGTGAAGTCGCTTCGGGCTGGACGCGCTTCACTTATTGATGGTTTTGCGATGATGAATCATGGCGAGCTTTGGTTGAGCAACGTACATATTCCTGAATACACGGAGGGGACGTGGAACAATCACACCCCTAGACGTGATCGAAAATTGTTAATGCACAAAAAGGAAATAGACAAAATCGCAGGAATTATTAAGCAAGGAGGGCTCACCCTCGTCCCACTGTCACTCTATTTCAAAGATGGCAAAGCGAAGGTGGAACTTGCCCTGGCAAAAGGCAAGAAAGCCCATGACAAGCGAGAAACATTGAAGGAGAAAGAGGCTAATCGCGAGATGGCGCGAGCACTTTCGCGAAGGACTTCTGGTAAAGACTAGAAGTCAGCTACTCGAATTTCCCGGTGGACACTGCTTCCCGGTGGACATCGCTTTCCCGGTGGACCTCCATTGGAGTTGAGAAAACGCCAGACTTTTTGAAATTAGCACGTTATGAAATCTGCGCAGCCTCAATTCGAACGAACCACCTAAACTGGCGTGGCTTTTTGGATTACTCAAGTTGGCACGATTAACCCAATTCGAATAATTTCATTTAGAATAAGCCCGCAACCTAACCCATGGGGGTGAACGGTCTCGACTTTAGATGTTGGGGCAGAGGAAGCGGGCCGAGGAAGCCGGGATGATCTCGTTAACCAATAACCCTGGCAAAACTATAAGCGCCAGTACAACTGCCGCTGATTTCTC
>CAIYQS010000052.1 GCA_903928395.1 uncultured Actinomycetes bacterium
CGATGGAAGAAACCCAACCCGCAACTCAGGAGTTACCATTTTACTTAGCCTCCCGAAAGCATCGATTTGGTGGCTCAATGGTCGGACTCGGCATTGAATTCACCAGCGCCATGGTCTGTGCGACGGCTATCGTCTTAATGACTCCGTCTTTGCGGAACGGAACTAAAGGAAATTTTTCACTTCCTCAACTCGCCATTCTCTTATTCCTTGTGATGTTGTGGTCGTTCTTTACCTGGGCGAGCGGTCGAACCCCTGCGCACCTAATCTTGAGAATGCGGGTTTATTCCACGGACACGGGAAAACCTGCGAGCTGGCGTCATATGGCATTGCGCTGCTTTCTAATTCCTGCCGCTTTTACTTTGATCCCAGAGATCATTACCCAAACTGGCAAGCATGTGTTCCATCATCATGCCTTAGTGATTCTCGGCGATATTCTCTTCTTTGGTATTGAAATTGTGGATGGCCTCTGGATTTTTAGGGGAAGCGAGAATCAACGGCTGGTTGATGTATTCGCCCACACCGTAGTGGTGAATGAATGCGAACCTAATCCCTATGCAAATTCTGAAAATGCAGATCGAGAGGGCGAGCGAAGTTCAGAAGGGCATGAAGAGCCACTGGTTTAAGCGCGCCCATTGAAACCACTGTAGGTTGAAGTCATGAGGAGTCGTCTAATCGGTATGGCTAAAGCCACCCACTTTGGCCCGACCGTTCTCGTTGTTTCGATTTCTTTTATTCTCTCAATCACTCAACTCTCGGCAATCAAATCTTTTTGGATCGCATTAGCAATTCTTGCCGGCCAATGCGTTGTTGGATGGACTAACGATTTACTCGATTATCCATTAGATGTCGCAGCTGGCCGCCAAAAGAAACCCCTGGTTGCTGGCGATGTATCCCCGAGACAAATTCAATTCGGAGTCGCCGTCGCGCTCATTTTGGCGATCGCGCTCTCCTTCCTGGGTCCCCTAGGTATTAGGGGAGGGCTTTTACATATGCTCGGTCTAGCGAGTGCTACTGCCTATAACTTCTGGGCGAAATCGACTTGGTTCTCGCCATTGCCCTACGCAATTTCCTTCGGGGCGCTCCCTTGGGCGGTCTACTCCGCCGCCAAAAAGAATCCACCCATGTGGATATTCGTGGACTTCATTTTGGTTTCGCTATCCTTTCATTTCCTAAACGTGATCAAAGATTTAGAGTGGGATCGAACTCAATTGGTTCTCGGTCTCCCGCAGCGGATTGGGAAGAAATGGAGCGCGGTCTCCGCCATTCTGCTTCTTGCCTCCGGGATTATCACTTTAATCTCCCGATAAACCTAAGCGAAGTCAACCCACTTACTTACATTTTCAAGGGTGAAGTCCTAAGCTCATTGAATGTGGTCTGACCTCGATGAGTTTGAATTTAGGGAAACTCTGATTTCTTGGGTAATTGATCTTGCAAACCAAGGAGACGGCACCCTTTCACGAGCGGAGCTTGAGTCTATAAATTACCACGGAAGAAATATTCGACTCATCGACGCTAGAGGAGGGATTTGGAACCCCGGGCAATCCTGGCCATTCCCTGAGAAGTTGAGAGCAACTCTCTCCATAAATACAACACTTAACAGCACATACAAGGATGCTGAAACTTCTGGGGGTCTGTGGCGATACGACTACCAAGTTGGTGGGACTGGCGGAAAAAACACAAAAATGCGCGCGGCCATAGAATTCAAATTGCCGGTTTTATGGTTCAAGCAAATCGAATCGGAGAGATATATTCCGTATCGTGTTTTTATCGTGGAAGATTTTCCAGAGGAGCTTTATTGCCTTCTGGCTCCAGAACA
>CAIYQS010000053.1 GCA_903928395.1 uncultured Actinomycetes bacterium
AATTGCAGGACAACAACGCCAGCATTGGTTAAACCTTCGCCTTTAATAGGCTTAGGAAGGGTGCGAATATCAGCGCTCATATCAGTCATTATCCTATAGTTCTAAGGTCATCTCTACTACGTCGACCTCAATGAAATCGTCATCACTGGGTGCCAATTTGGAGTGCAACTGCCGCACGTTCTCTGATAATTCTGGGATTGCCTTGGGTGTTTTTCCCGCGACTTCTAAGTTGCGCATCTTCTTGGCTGCAGAGAGAACTGTCGTTTCTGCGGTTGGGATTAAATCGTTGTAAGCCTTGAGAGTGCTCTTGAGCCTGTCACCGACAGCCACGATCTTTTCGTGGAGTGAAGAGACATCCTTTAAAAACTTTGATGCCAACTCTTGGATCTCCGCCGCATTGGTTGCGACTCTGTTGCGACTAAAAAGATAGCCAACAGTGCGAAGCAGGGCCATCATCGAGGTTGGTGTTGCAATTGTCACTCCAAGTTTAAAAGCCTTATCAAGCAAGGTTGGGTCGGAACGAAGTGCTTCGGTGAAAATAGAATCAACTGGCGCATACAAAATTACAAAATCTGGTGAAGCACCACGTTCTGCGTACTTGCGTTTAGAGAGAGCTTCGATGTGTTTGAGAAGGTCTTTGGTGTGTAGTGCCAATAATTCTTTACGGCGGTCATCATCTTCGGCTTCGAACGCTTCATAGAAACGCTCAAAGGGAAACTTAGAGTCAATATAAAGCACAGATCCACCTGGCATATTGATAGTGATATCTGGAATCGCACCAGAGGTATCGCTTCGTTCGGCAGAACGTTGGCGTGTGAAGTGTTCTCCTTCTATGAGCCCAGCACCGATTAGGAGTTGCTCAAGCGCGGCTTCACCAAATTTGCCCCGAGTTTGCGAACTGGCGAGGGCTCCTGCAATCGCTCGGGTCTGATTAACAAGGTTCTCGTTGTGTGAAGCCATCTGTGTGATCTGAGTTTTTATTTCTGCCTCGGCGCCAACTCGACGTAGATCGGCATCACGCGAAATACGGCTCAAATCTTCGACCCTGGCCTTCATCGCCTCTAGCTCGGCATTAAGTTTGATTGTGGCTTCGGATTTGGTCCGTTCGGCTTCGAGTTGCAGCTTGTATTCGGCCGTCAGTGACCTAGCCGTAGCCAACTCTGATGCCAACGCCGCTTGCTCGGCAGAGGTGTCTACGGGGTGATTTCTGGCCCGCCCAAGCACGATTCCGAGCCCAATTCCAATAAAAAGCCCTACTACCAGGGCCACGATTGCCGTTGCACTATTGCTCATGGAGGTATCGTGGCAGGAAGCGGTGACAAACCCCCGTAGGCTAGCCTCCTCGTGAGCCTTTCAATCGGAATTGTCGGACTGCCAAATGTGGGAAAGTCGACCCTTTTTAACGCCCTGACCAAGAACAACGTCCTGGCGGCCAACTATCCATTCGCAACCATCGAGCCTAACGTCGGGGTTGTAGGGGTACCAGACCCCCGTTTGGCGCAATTGGCGGCGATCTTCCACTCCGAAAAGCTGCTCCCAGCTGCTGTCTCATTTGTAGATATCGCCGGAATCGTCAAAGGCGCTTCTGAGGGTGCCGGGCTAGGCAACAAGTTCCTAGCAAATATCCGCGAAACCGACGCCATCTGTCAGGTCATTCGAGTCTTCAAAGACGAAAACGTCACCCGTGAAGGGGAACGTACCGCCGAATTTCTAGACCCAGCCTCTGACATCGAAGTTATCAACATGGAACTTGCGCTCGCGGATTTACAGACAATCGAGAAAGCTTTGCCGCGACTAGAAAAAGAGGCGCGGATTCATAAAGAAAAGGCCGCCACCATTGAAGCAGTTAAAGAAGCGCAAGCGGTTTTGAATGAAGGCAAGTTGCTCTTCGGTTCCAAGGTTGATTTAGCTGCCATCGCAGAACTGCAACTCATGACAACCAAACCTTTTCTATATGTCTTTAACGTTGACGCCGCAGAACTCGGCGACCTAGAACTGCGCAACAGTTTGCAAGCGCTGGTCGCTCCAGCGAAAGCAATATTTCTAGATGCCAAGACCGAAGTAGAACTCGCAGAACTCGATGAGGCAGATATGCTCGAACTTCTTAAGGAGATCGGCATGGAAGAGCCAGGACTTGCGACGCTTGCAGGTGTAGGTTTTGAAACGCTAGGGTTGCAGACTTATCTCACCGCTGGCCCCAAAGAGGCGCGCGCGTGGACGATTCATAAAGGGGATACCGCACCCGTTGCGGCAGGTGTGATTCACACCGATTTCCAAAAAGGTTTCATCAAAGCAGAAATAGTTGCATTTGATGATTTGATAGAAGCAGGTTCAATGACAGAAGCCCGTGCTCGCGGAAAAGTCCGCATGGAAGGCAAAGAGTACGTAATGGCTGATGG
>CAIYQS010000054.1 GCA_903928395.1 uncultured Actinomycetes bacterium
ACACACGGCTTGCAGAGCGCAAAGTAATCAGGCACGGGGGCAGCTTACCTTCAAACAGGTCTGTATTGAAATGGTCAAAGGCACTTTGCAGTGCTGCATAGAAACTTGCTGTTGGTGATATCTGGGGGCTCATGTTGGCAGGTGTCAATTGATCTTGCATGGGCTATTCTACTGGCTTTCAGGACGCCATGCCTCCGAATAAATTCCATCCAGAAGGACATTAAAATCCAGATTGGACGAATATATATTCCAGATTGGACGGTACACGGAAATGCTTGCGCGGCCCTCATCGGCGCGGCGCGTGGCCTTGGCAAATTTACCATTACCGCGACAAAGATCAGGTGAAAGTAGATTTCGTACTCGAAAGTTTCGACCGCCAGCAATTGGACGCAACTGTGCTGTGCGATTACATTGAACTTGATCAATATCTCGGCAAAGATAAAGTTATGATTTGGATCAAGAGATGGCTATCATTTCGTTTGGCGAAAATGGCCGCCATATTTTCACTACCGAGCACCAACATAGTTTTAATGTAGAAGTGGCGATAAGTAAACTTTACAAGTTAGTTTTTGATAGAGACTAGATAGGGAAAGCAAGTGTCGTGATAAAGAACCTTATTTCCTTTTGGGTTTTCGTGAGTACAGAGTGATTCCAACTATGGTCAATTGGCCGATTGAAGCCAGTCAGGTTGCCAGACTCACCGCAGATTAACGGAAGTTAGGAAGCGTTACTCGTCCTCTGCAAGGGCGACGGGTAGGTCACGCGCACTATGCAAGACGCGGATTACGTCAACGTAAACCTGTCGTTCAATGTAAAAGACCAAGTGGTTTTCAAATCCTGGAACTGGGCATACGCGCAAGCCTTCAAGCATGGGTAAATGGGCAAAGCGCAAAGAGCCAATCCCCGGTTGCCCTCCAATTAGGTCGAAGGTTTTCCGTGTCGAATCCATGAAACGCAGTGCAGCACCCAAATCGTCGTGCGCGATATAATCTGCCAGCGCGTCAATCTCGCTGTCTGCGCGGGGGCGAACACGAACGGGCTTCATTTGACATCGTGTCTCTGCGTTAAGGCGGCACGCTTATTGTTCCAATAATTATCATCGGTGGGAATAGCCGAACCAGATTCCAACCCTTCCACTATCAACGCCGCTAGTTGCTGCTCCGCACGACGAACTTGATCCCTGCGAATCAGGTCACGGACATATTCGCTCGATGTGCTGTAACCGCCATCCTGAACTTGGTGATCCACGAAACTTTTCATGGTCTCAGGAAGGGATATATTCATGGTTGTCATTGGCATTACCTCCAAAAATGGGTGCTTGCCCATATCATGGCAAAATTTGCCAAATAAATCCACTTAATAATTACAGCGTTTCGTTTGCTTTTATCGCTCGGACTTTTTACCCCAAGGTAGATGCTGTTTCTGAGCCTCATCATGCCAGATTTCTTCTTCTTCATGGATATAGCGTTGAGTAGTTCTTGCATCGCTATGGCGAGCGTCCTTCTGCACATAACGCTCGTTAATTCCGCTGTCGATCTTGGCCGTAATACCGGTATGGCGACCCCAGTGAGCTGAAGCTGATCGAAGCTTTTCCTTTTTGTAATCGGAATCGGACGGCAGAAGGTCAGCAGCAGCGAAAAAAATGCTCTTCAGAATTTGGTTTAACCGGCGTGCGGTGATCGGACTACCGTCCTTGAGGGATACGAGAATAGGCGTAGTTTCAGTTCGTTTTGGGACGGCCGAAAGCCCAAGAAATTTCCTGTAGCG
>CAIYQS010000055.1 GCA_903928395.1 uncultured Actinomycetes bacterium
TCGAATCCGATTAAAGCGTTATTTGCGGCTTCGAGTTGTTCTGCAGTCATGCTTAACCCTAAATCCTGTCGAGATGCGGTCCAATCAAGAAAGCGTTGACGAACTTCCATCGTAGTCTGAGGCGCGAACATCCGTACGTTTAGCCAGCGTTGCTTTTCTTCGCGAGACAATTCGCGCAATTCATCTGCATGTTTTTCAAGAATCCGAGCCGATGAGGAGGATGTTCCTTGCGCCTTAGCGACGACGAGTATCAGTTTGCTCACTCGTTCTGGAATGGCCAGCGCTAGCGCTTGGGCAATATAACTTCCCATAGAAGCACCTACTGTGACTGTCTTTTGCACACCCAAGGCATCGAGTAATGCAATTAAATCTTCAACGTGGTCGCGCAGGGAGTAAGCAGTTGGGCGGGTGCTGCGCCCATGGCCTCGCAAATCAGGGGCAATCACATGGAAGTTGTGAGCCAGTCGCTCGATCTCAAAGTCTTCGAAAGTTGCATCAACCGTTATTCCATGAATCAGCAATATTGGCTGACCGTTCCCAGCCTGGGTGACATGCATGTCGATGCCGTTCACAGTAAGGATTTGCTCTGACAAGGAAACCTTCAAAACGCATCCTCTTTTCGATCGGAGATCACTCTCGAGATTCAATTTACTTGGAAAGAATATCTGCGACAACTTGAACGGCTTAGCGGCTGTGACTCGATTACTTCTTAAATGTCGCAATAGGGTGAAACTTGCGTGATAAACGTTTGCGATCCGCGAGGCCGGAGAATTGGGGCACAACCCAAGACCAAGGATGGTAGTTCAGCTATTAGTCTTTTCGCCACGAATAGTGCCGCTCCACTTTGCTGACGATTACTTCGTACTCTTCATAGAAGTTGGTTCTTCCCAGATTTTGAGCCTCTAAGTGAGTCGGCAGTTCCTTCCATTGCTTCAGCGATTCTTCAGATTCGAAGTAAGCGATTGTGACACCTTTTT
The DNA here is from genome assembly GCA_903928395.1 of uncultured Actinomycetes bacterium. GTDB lineage: Bacteria > Actinomycetota > Actinomycetes > Nanopelagicales > Nanopelagicaceae > PALSA-747. The sequence goes on from CAIYQS010000055.1 coordinate 978, forward strand.
GGGTATTTGGATCTCGGTGACTGAATGAATCGATAAAGCCTGGAATCTCTTTGACAAGCTTGCCAGTTATTTCGGTCCATTCGGCATAAAGTTCGCTGGAGTGTGGAGTCCGGGTTGATGTAAATATCACTGAATACATTGAGCGATAGTAACTAAATCCATAAAATAAAGTACCCCTGCACAAATTGAAAGTAGAGGTCCTTCTGACGGATTGGTCAGCAGTTTGGCGCTAGATGTCGCTACTTTCAAAACCTGCAATGGAAATCTTTTTTCCGAGTGCCGAATCAGTCGGAGCTATTAACAGAGTTTTCTTGTGTTTCCCCATAAGTAGAATCAGTTGATCGCCTTCTTCTATTTCAAGTGCTTGGCGGAATTCGATTGGAATAACTATCTGACCCTTTGCTCCAACTTTAGCCAATCCAAAAACAGCACTCTTTTTTACCATTTCCCACTCCTTTGATTAATACTACTTGTAGGAAAAGTATAACTTGTTATACATCCACGTCGAGCCCAACAACACTATAGTTTTTACGTGACGAAGCCCCCGGCAACTAATAAAGTCACTGGGGGCTTGTCTGACGGATTGTTCAGCAGCTCGATGCTAAATGTCGTAAAAGAGCCCAAGAGAGGAAATTTGAACGGGATTTTCACGACGTTGAACGCTTTGGGGCACAATCGGGGCACAGAGATTATTAGTCAAAAGACGAACAGGTCTGGTTTACGTACTACATTTCTTGCATAGACCAACAATCTCGGCTTCATGGCCTTTAATCGTGTACCCAAATTGGCTTGATATCGAATCTAATAATTTCTCGAATTTTTCCGACTGAAATTCCACGCTGGCGCCGCAGTTTGCGCAAAGGAGGTGATGATGATGGCTCGGAACGCAGACTTTATAGACGCCTTCACCATCCGGACGTCTAATGAAATCGACTTCGTCTGCTTCGGCCAGTTTTTGAAGAGTTCGATAGACCGTTGAGAGTCCGACATTATTTTTCGTTTTAAGTAAATGTGAATAGACTTCTTGAGCGCTCGAAAATTTATTGAGAGCTGAAAGCGAAGTTAGGACGGTGGAGTTAGTTTTGATTGCCACAACTCCACCCTACCAAACGATTATTACTCATGATCAATGTTGTGCTCTGCATCGAACTTCTTGTGCTCTTGATTCCAACGATATTTTCCCCAACTGAAGCCAACCAACAAAATAATCACATTTTCTAAAGTTGAGTAGAAAAGTTCGGCCGTAGCATGCGGAGCATCGGTAATTAGTCCGAAAGCCTTTTGCACGTAGCCTGCCGTTTCGGGCTGTTCTCCCACCCATGAGGGATGGACTAGGTGCCCCAGACCGATTGTTGCAAATGCTGCTGCCAGCACGATGATGGGCACGAAGGCAAAAAGTTTGTTTGTTGGTTTCATTTCTTCCCCTTTTGGTTGCTTTACTTGATTAAGGAGATCCTAATAGTAATGACAATCATTGTCTAAAGTATTAATCTTCATCCCATGGGTAAAGAAGCACCTGATTCCTTGATTCAGTTATTGACTGAGGAAGAGAGAGTCTTGGTTTTCCTTCGGTACTCGAGGGAGTTCACGTGCCATGAAATATCTACTCATTTCAACGTACCAAACGAAGTTACAGAAAGGATATTGAAGCGCGCGTCCTTAAAAATTTTCACTGCGCTCAAGGAGCATGATTCTTGAGGCGACGCGATAGTTGCTTAAAGAGACAAGGCCCCTGCACCCGATTTGGGTGCAGGGGCCTTGTCTGACGGATTGACTAGCAATTAAGTGCTAGATGTCGTAATAGAGCTCAAACTCTGCTGGATGTGGACGCAA
>CAIYQS010000056.1 GCA_903928395.1 uncultured Actinomycetes bacterium
ATCTTCCAATAAACGGGCGATCGCCTTATCGGACTCGGTCATGCCATCCAATTCTGACTCATTCGCACTAATTCGAGGCGCAACTACATAAGCCTGATGTCCCTTAGCCACTTCTTCGCGAATGCGTTGCCAGGCTCGATCTAGGAAATGAGGTTTCTCCAGCACCGGTATTACATGCGTAGTTATTGGTGTACGGCCGGTCGGAAGTTGGCGCAACGTCGAAATTTCTAAGTCTCCAAATATTGTCATTGCAACCGTACGTGGAATCGGAGTTGCTGTCATGACGAGCACATGTGGCGGTACCTTGGCTTTGGTGCGAAGTGCATCGCGCTGCTCCACGCCAAACCGATGTTGTTCATCGACGATTACGAGACCCAAATCGAAGAAATCAACTCCCTGTGACAGCAACGCGTGCGTGCCAATCACAATTCCAGCATCTCCAGAGGTGATTTTGGAAAGCGCATCTCGCTTTTGTTGCGCGTTCATCGACCCCGTCAGTAACACGACTTGAGTGCCATCAGCGTCACCCTCGAGAGTTCCAGCTTGCGCTAGCGGTCCCAAAAGTTTTGAAATTGTCTTGAAGTGTTGTTGTGCTAGTACTTCTGTGGGAGCAAGGAACGCTGCTTGACCTCCAGAATCAACTACGGCAAGCGCTGCGCGCAACGCAACAACTGTCTTTCCTGATCCAACTTCACCCTGGAGCAACCGATGCATCGGATGCGTGGCACACATATCTGCTTCAATCTCAGCACAGACCTGCAGCTGCCCCTGCGTTAATGTGCACGGGAGGAGCGATTCAAAATGTGAAACCAAGCCTCCCGCTTTAACCTTCCGTGAGATGGCAGGCATTGATTGGTACTCGGCACGACGTTGCGCAAGTAGCAACTGCAACAGAAGCGCCTCATCAAAAGTGAGTCGCTCTCTAGCGAGCGCTGAAGCTTCAAGAGACGTTGGTTGGTGAATTTCGCGAAGCGCATCTGTGAACTTCGGATAGCCCAACTCGCTTAACATCGCGTCGCTCAAATATTCGGGTACTTCTTCCAATCCATCCAAGACAATTTCAACGCATTGTGAAACTTTCCAAGAAGGAAATTTTGCGGCGGAGGGGTATACGGCCAGAAATTTGCCAGCGAAACCAGAGATAGCTTCATCGACGTCATCTCCATCTGGAATCAATTGGTAATCAGGGTGCGAGAGTTGTCTCTTGCCGTTAAATAACCCGACCTTGCCTGCGAACATTCCGGTACGACCAACGCGTAACTCTTTTTCGCGCCACGGTTGGTTAAAAAAAGTTAGCCAAAGTTTTGCCGAACCATCTGTGACAACGACTTCCAAAATCGTTCGCCCGCTAGCTCGCCTGAGATGAACGGCGGCAATTTCGGCCAGAACTGTGGCCTCCTCCCCTTCAGCCAATTCCGAAATATTGCTAAGTTCCCCACGAACCACATATCGCCGCGGGTAGTGGCGCAAAAGGTCACCCACAGATTTCATCCCGAAGGCTTTGGAGAGAGCGGTGGCTGTACGATCCCCCAACTCCCTCTTGAGCGGGATTTCCAAGGTGGACATGGCGTCATTCTGCCAATGATGAGGCGCTGGATTAGCCTTTTAGGCTCGTGGGGCGGTAATCTTCCCCACTTAGCCGTACTGGAATTTCACCGTACCTGAATTTAAAGGAGCCATCGTGGCATCAAACTGCGACATCTGTGGCAAGGGCCCGAGCTTTGGTAATAACGTCTCGCACTCTATGCGTAAAACCCGCCGCCGCTGGAACCCAAATATCCAGCGCGTCCGTACCCTGGTTGCCGGCGCAACCAAGCGTCAAAATGTCTGTTCATCCTGCCTCAAGGCAGGGAAAGTAGTCCGCTAACTTTTCATTCCTTAGAGCTGTCACTCCTTAGAGTAAGCGCGTGTCCCCGAACAGCAATCCCCTCATATTTGCCCATCGCGGGGCATCTTTTGATCATCCAGAAATGTCACGTGAGGCTTATCTTGCTGCAGTTGTGCAAGGGGCAGATGGCTTTGAGTGCGACCTTCGACTAACCAAAGACCGTGTTCTTGTATGTTGGCATGACTCGGATATGAAGCGGGTAGCCAATTGCGACAACGTTATCTCCAAATCCACTTTTGCAGAATTACGCGCTGCCTACCCAATCATTTCCCTTGAAGAGTTGCTTGAAATCGCTTTAGAAAATCGCAAAAGCTTGGCGCTAGAAACCAAACACCCCGTAGCCACTGGCGGCGCGGTAGAACGGCACCTTGTTAAATTCCTTGACCACAATCGTTCCAGAATCACAGCCGCTGGGATTCACATTTCAATTATGTCCTTCTCTTGGCTTGCAAATGCCCGGCTGAGAAATTCCGGATGGAACACCGTCTTTTTAGTAAGTTATCGCTGGCTCTCTGCTATTAATATCGGTCGTTCTATTGGACCAGATGTCGCGCTCCTCAAAAATCTGAAAGAACCTCGAAGCGGTGGCAAGAAAAAATTTGCATGGACGGCAAATACCGCAGAAGAAATATTGCTGTGCAAAGCAAAAGGCGTTGACGTCATGATGACCGACCGCCCCGACTTTGCTCGAGTCATTCTGGAAAGTGCGTAAATCCCTGATGGGACATTGGTTCCCCGTTGACTCGAACACCTTTTCCTAAAACGACCCGACCGATTTCAATTGCTTGCCGCGGAAAAGGTAAATGAGGAGAGATTGTCGCAACAAAAACATGGTCTTCTCCACCATGAAAATCAATCGGTTCATCTGTTTTAATTTCTATTCCAACTCCCGATGCTCGTGAAATGTGTAGCAACTCCGAGACCAATCCGTCGCTTACATCGCACATGGCAGAAACGCCTGCAAGCGCAAAATCTCGCGCGGCGGTGTAATCGATGGTTGGCAGGCGATGGGGCAGAGTCCCTTCATCCTTAACTCCATTTTTCAGTCTCTTAAATCCAGCCGCCGACTTTCCGGGTAGGTCACTAATGATCACCAAATCACCGACCTTTGCACCGCTTCGCAAAATTGGATCCTTGACGCTGCCATACACCGCGATTGAAATTACTAGTTGAGACGAAGCCGTTATATCTCCACCGACCACTCGGGCTCCAACTTTGGAGGCTTCGGCAATAATGCCGCGAGCCAACTCTTCGATATCTGGAACCGAAAACTCAACTGGAAGTGCTGCTGCGACCAGCAGATATTCGGGCGTGCCCCCCATCGCATAAATGTCAGCCAAATTGGCGGCGGTCACCTTTGCTCCGATTTCGAAGAGTGAAGACCAGTTTCTGTTGAAGTGAACTCCTTCAACTGCAATATCCGTAGCCATTGCCACTTTTCCTTTTGGCTGGCTTATAACCGCCGCATCGTCTCCAATGCCCACGATGAGTCGCGAGTCATTCGCCTCGGAGGATTCAAAAATCGCCTTCACAGCGGCAATTAGTTCTCCTTCGCTAGCCACAAATAATCACTTCCCTTAAAAGTAGATTCTGGGAGTAGCCTAGAGCCCATGGGGTCGATGTCGCCTCCCTCCAAATAAAGATGAAATAGCAAAGATTTCAAGCGAAGGAGTCCACATGTCAGTTCAGGTTTATATCTTGATCCAAACGGATGTCGGTAAGGCTTCAAGCGTTGCCAAGGCAATCTCCCAGATCGCAGGAGTAACTCTCGCTGAAGGCGTAACTGGACCGTATGACGTCATCATGCGCGCTGAATCGCCAAGCATGGAAGAACTCGGCCGCGGCGTGCTCGCAAAGGTACAAGCTGTGCCTGGAATCACCCGCACACTCACTTGTCCGGTGACGACCTACTAAGTAATGACAGCACCAAAACCGATAATTCTCGCCATTCAAAATGATGAGACTGATGCACCACATTTGGTAGGTCGCTGGCTAGAAGAGCTTGGCTTTGAAATTCGAACCTTGCGCGCTTATGCCGGTGAAAATGTACCCACCCAAGTCCCGGAAGACATCGTCGCACTCATTCCCCTCGGGGGTCACATGAACGCGACCGAGGATCATTTGCATCCCTGGTTGGCTCCAGAGCGAGCTCTGCTTAAAGATGCCATAGATAGAGATATCCCGATTTTTGCAATCTGCCTTGGAACTCAGTTGCTCGCAGTTGCCGGAGGCGGGAAAGTAGAACGGGCCGCAATCGGCGAGGTCGGCATTTATTCAATATTTGGAGTCAACGAACCTGACTCAATTTTCACCTTGAATTCCGAACTAACCGTCGCCCAATGGCACGAGGATCAAGTCGTTGAGCTTCCAGTCGGCGCGACCTTGTTGGCATCGAGCGAGTTGTGCCAGAATCAAATTTATCGCTTGGGGACCAAGAGTTATGGTGTGCAGTTTCATCCGGAGATCGATCTCTCTGTCATTAAGTGGTGGGAAGCTGAAGCGGATAACGCCTTCCTTGATTCCGGGAAAAGCTCAATTCAGGAGGAATTTGCGGAAGCGGAAGCCGACTTAATCAGGACCTGGAAGCCAATCGTGCAGCGCTGGGGCCAGGAAGTTTTAGCGGGAAGATAGTTGATGACGCTGGAATTTTCGATCGAGGATCCACTCACCAAGGACGTGAAGGCACTACTACAAACGCACCTTGATTTCTGTCATGAAGTCACTCCACCGGAGCACTCCTATGCGCTCGATGTTGAAAGTTTAAGGGATCCAAGCATCACCGTATTTGGCGCGCGAGAGAGCGGAGTTCTGTTAGGAGTGGGGGCGCTAAAAGTTATTGAACCTGGACATGCTGAACTTAAATCAATGCACACTGCAAAATCAGCTAGAGGGATGGGAGTTGGTAGAGCGATGGTCGCTCACATATTGTCCTATGCTCGCTCAAATGCAATTTCGCGGGTAAGTCTTGAAACTGGGAGCCATCCCCCCTACGAGCCGGCCCGAAAACTCTATGAAAGTTTTGGGTTTGAATGGTGCCCAGCTTTTGGGGATTACACATTGAGTGAATTCAACGTATGCATGACTCGGCTTTTAGATTAAAAGGAGACTGATCGCTCTTCCTTTACTTCTATCAGTTGTCCGTCGCGCTTAAGCCCAGCGAATTGCGCATTCTTTTCAGCAATAAGTTGTGCCGCTGTGCTTTGAGAATTGTCTTCTGTCGTGTGGGCATCACTCACTAAGGTGACATCAAAACCAAAATCAACTGCTGCATTGGAAGTGGCATTGACACACATATCGGTTTGAGCGCCGCTTATGACAATCTTCTTTATACCAAGACGTTCCAAGTGCTGACTCAAATCGGTATCCTCGAAAGAACTTGGATGTGTTTTGTAAATACGAACATCCCCTTCCTGCGGAACCAGATCATCCACAATTTCCCAAGCTGAAGAACCTTTCACCAGATAATCGTCAGAGTGCTGTACCCAGATGACTGGTGTTGAATTTGCTCGCGCTTTGGAGATGAGTGAATTGATATTTTCTACCACTCGATTTGTTTCGAGAGCATTAGCGACAACATCGCGTTGTACATCTATAACCATAAGCGCTGTTTGGTTCGTCATTGTTCGTTCATTCCCCTATTCGATTAATAAGTCAGGGGGCCCAATTTACTGGACCCCCTGAGTAGAGCGGATATTTTTCTAGATGTTTTTAATTGGTCCCTTGAACCACTTCTTCACTGATAGGTGCCACCAGATCCACAAGAGGATGAGAATGCCGCCAGTAAGGATTGGAGCGTAATTCACCGAGGTCCAGGTAAATCCTTTTCGGAATGGAATTGCGGATGGATAAGCTGGCAGGATGAAGTAGATAGAGATAACCGCAATTTCTACAACGGCAACTAGGTTCATCCACTTATATTTGCTTCCCAAGGTCCACTCTCCCGGTTTAAAGCTGTCTCCAGCTTTCCAGCGCAAATAGATCGGAATCATAAATGCGAGGTAGAGAGAGATGACAGCAACAGAAACCACAGCATAGAAGGCAGTTGGTGCTCCAGTTGAGCTCTTCCACAGTGCTGGAAGAGTCATTGCAACGCCAGCGATTGACGAAATAATGATTGCATTTACCGGGGTACCTGCACTATTTACTTTGCGCCAGTGCTTGCTTCCAGGAAGTGCTCCATCACGAGAAAACGCGAACATCATTCTGGAGCAAGAGGTAAGACATGCGGTAACGCAGAATAGTTGTCCGATAGTTGTGATGAAGATGACTAACTTAAAGAGTCCGCCATCGCCTCCCAATGCACTGTAGAAAATTGCAATCGGGCTTCCCTGTCCAAATGGATTTACCTTTGGATCAGCCGAATTGATCAGATCAAATTTCGTTGCTGCCCAAAGGAAGGACAGGAGAAGAATGTATCCACCAACAGCTGAGTAGAAAATAGACTTCCAAAGTCCCTTTGCGGCATTGATATGGGCTTCATGTGTTTCTTCGGATAAGTGGGCAGAAGCATCAAAACCGGTAATTGTGTACTGAGTTAACAAGAAACCGAGCGGCAAGATGAAATACCAATAGCTTCCCGCGCCACCGGCAAAGCCCGAGTTGTTAACATGTTTAAAGAAGGAACTTGCTGATGTGTGGTGCTTTGGTGCAATCAATAGAATGCCAACGATTGCGGCGACGCCGAAGACGTGCCACCACACTGAAATGTTATTGATAACTGCCAAGAGGTGATGTCCATAGAGATTGATCAAGGTAATAATCACCATGACGACAACGAAAATTGCGAACTGCTGTTTGATGTAATCGCCGCCAAAGGAATTAGGCCAACTCTTGATATAGAAACCAAGAATTTGATTGATGTAGAAAGTGGAACCGTAACCAACAGAAGCAGTAACAGAAATCAGGCCAATGAGGTTGAGCCAACCGGTATAGAAGCCAGCTTTTGCTCCACCAAGAGTGGATGCCCACCAATAAATTCCGCCAGAAGTTGGGAACGCGGATGCGAGTTCAGACATGCTGAAACCGATAATAAGAATGAGGGTTGCGATTAAAGGCCATCCGACGGTGATCGCAAAAGGACCGCCAAAGTTCCAAGCCTGAGCAAAGGTTGTGAAACATCCCGATAGGATCGAAATGATGGAGAAGGAGATTGCAAAGTTTGAAAAGCCAGACCACGATCTATGTAGTTCTTGTTTATAGCCCAGTGCCGCTAAACGGCGTTCATCATCTGATTGCATCTGAGACATCTACGTCTTCCGCCCTTCTAGAAGTTAGGAGAAGTGTGACTTGCGTCTAAGTATTTTGGAAGGATTTCGAGCAAGTTTCGCGAAGAAATTTGAATGTACAAGCGCAATTCTTGGCTTAGGCAGACTTTTTAGAATCATTGTGCGCCCCCCTTGCGGCGAGTAATCTTTCTATGTTCAACTCCATGAACCCATTATTCGGAGGTATTCGTGTCACTCTCCTTGGAACAACTAAAGGAAGATGTAGCAAGCGGCAAGATCGATACTGTCGTTGTCGGTGCGACAGATATGCAAGGTCGACTTCAGGGAAAGCGGATTCACGCGCCATTTTTCGTCGCCGACACCATTAAAAATGGCACCGAGGGGTGCAACTACCTTTTGGCCGTAGACGTGGACATGAACACCGTTCAGGGGTATGACGTCTCCTCCTGGGACACCGGATATGCCGATATGGGTTTGGCTCCTGATTTCAACACGCTTCGCTACCTGCCCTGGCACGATGGCACTGCGATGGTTATCGCTGATTTTGTTGATCACCATAAGCACGATGTTTCGGTTTCTCCGCGCTCTATTTTGAAAAATCAGTTGGCTCGCCTGGATGCTGCAGGAATGCTCGCCCTTTGTGGAACCGAACTAGAATTTATTGTTTTCCAAGATACGTATGAGCAAGCGTGGAACAAGGGATACAAGGACCTAATTCCTGCCAATCAATACAACGTTGATTACTCATTGATCGGAACCTCACGTGTAGAAAAGTTGCTCCGTGCAATTCGGCTAAATATGGACGGTGCCGGGCTTATCGTTGAATCCGCCAAGGGTGAATGCAACTTTGGTCAGCACGAAATCGCGTTTAGGTATGAGGACGCGCTCACCACGTGCGATAACCACTCGATTTATAAAATGGGTGCTAAAGAGATCGCCTCTCAGCAAGGTTGTTCAATTACTTTCATGGCTAAATTCAACGAGCGCGAGGGCAGTTCCTGCCATATTCATTTGTCCTTCCGTGGAAAGGACGACAGCCCAGTTCTTGCTGGTGACGCAGGAGACGGACTCTCTAAACTTGGCCGAAATTATTTGGCTGGAATCCAGGCACACATGCGCGAACTCACGCTTCTCTTTGCCCCAAATATCAATTCCTACAAGCGATTCCAGTACGGCACATTCGCCCCAACTGCGCTTAAGTGGGGTCGCGATAACCGTACTTGTGCACTTCGGTTAGTCGGTTCCGGCCATTCCCTTCGAATCGAAAATCGGGTTCCGGGCGGAGACGCCAACCCATATCTAGCGGTTGCAGGCATGGTTGCCGCCGGGCTCGACGGGATCGAAAATGAGCTTGTCCTAGAACCGGCTTTTGAAGGCAACGCCTACGCCCTAGAGACCTCGCGGGTGCCAACGTCACTTCGAGAAGCTCGTGAACTTTGGGCTAATAGCGCCTGGGTGACCAAGGTTTTTGGTGCAGATGTCCAAAAGCACTACACCCATATGGCCGACACCGAAATTGATGCATATAGCCGCGCAGTCACCGACTGGGAGCGCTTCCGTAACTTCGAACGCATGTAAGGTATCTATTAATTATGAGTACATATACCGTCATTAATCCTGCCACCGCGACTCCCGTCAAGGAGATCGCCTTAGCAGATTTGGCCCAGACCGATGCAGCCATCGCAAAAGCCCATAAGGCATTTGAAAGTTGGCGCAAAGTAAATCCTGGTGATCGAGCAAGATTGCTCCGCAAATTCGCTCAGGTGGTCGAAGATCACCTTGAGGAGCTAGCCCAACTAGAAGTTTTGAACTCGGGTCACACTATTGGCAATGCGCGCTGGGAAGCTGGCAATGTTCGCGATTGCCTTAATTACTACAGCGCGGCACCGGAGCGTTTATTTGGTCGCCAGATTCCGGTTCCAAACGGAATCGATATCACCTTCAAAGAGCCACTCGGCGTAATTGGGATCATCGTCCCTTGGAACTTTCCGATGCCTATTGCTGGTTGGGGGTTTGCTCCGGCGCTTGCAGCGGGTAATACAGTCGTCCTCAAGCCAGCTGAACTAACCCCACTAACTGCTATTAGGTTGGGGGAACTTGCCTTGATAGCTGGAATTCCCGAGGGCGTGTTCAACGTAATCCCCGGCAAAGGAAGCATCGTCGGAGAACGCTTTGTCACTCACCCCGCTGTTCGAAAAATAGTTTTCACGGGTTCTACAACAGTCGGCAAAGGAATTATGCGTGGCTGCGCCGATCAAGTGAAGCGACTGACTCTCGAGCTCGGCGGCAAGAGCGCCAACGTAATTTTTGCCGATGCCGACATTGAAAAAGCAGCCGCAAGTGCACCGGGTTCTGTTTTTGATAACGCCGGCCAAGATTGTTGTGCTCGCTCGCGAATTCTGATTCAGCGCTCGGCTCTGGATTCATTTATGGAGAAATTTGAAGTTGCGGTCAAGAAGTTCCGCGTCGAATCCCCCGAACTTGAAACCGCTGAAATGGGACCATTGATTTCTGCCGGACAACTCGACCGCGTCCGCGAATATGTTCCTGATTCAGCTAACGTTGCGTTTACTGGAACAAAGCCAAGTGGCGACGGATTCTGGTTTGCTCCAACCGTGCTCTTAGCAACCTCCACGGACGATCGCGCCTACCGCGAAGAAATATTTGGACCCGTAGTTTCAGTCCTTCCCTTTGAAGATGAAGCAGATGCCATCCGATTGGCAAATGATTCCGAATACGGACTTTCAGGCTCGATTTGGTCCCGCGATATTGGCCGAGCAGTTCGCGTTGCTCGAGGCGTAGAAGCAGGAAACCTTTCAGTTAACTCGCATTCTTCAGTTCGTTACTGGACGCCATTTGGCGGATACAAACAATCAGGTCTCGGTCGCGAATTGGGGCCAGATGCACTTGATG
>CAIYQS010000057.1 GCA_903928395.1 uncultured Actinomycetes bacterium
GTGGCACGATAAAATAACCACATTGAATAGCTGAATCTGAACTGACAGTCACTTCGTTCAAATCGGGTAACTGTCAGATCAAGTCGCGACTACTACAGATGACCAATACTTGTGCGTGATTACCAGGCAGCACGAAAGAATTTTCTTGTCGAACTGGCCCCGATCCACACTCATTACCTGTCGATTACAATATTACTTCCACCTGATGCTTTCTAAGGTTCCATCTAAAATGCTCTCGTTGATGTCCGGATTTCGACGACTTGGCGATAAATGTGCCCATCATACTCAAGCGCAATCGATTCGAACTCGTGACGACTGGCGGTTATAAACGACAACGCTTGAGTGTGTCAGACGGATGTTCTCCAAAACGTTTTTTATATGCTGCAGCGAATCGGCCCAATTCGTAAAAACCCCAACTTGTGGCAACCTCTGTCACACTGCCCGCCGTTGATGGCTTTTCAAGTTCCCTACGCACCCTTAACATTCGGATATTACGCAGATGACTCATCGGGGAGATGCCCCTAAACTTACGGAACCCAGCGAATAAGGTACGCCCACTTACTCCAGAAACCGAAACAAGGTTTTCGAGGGAAATTGGCAGATGACAGTGTGCCTCAATGTACTCCTCAGTGATCCTTACGTAGCGAGGCAACTTTGTACCCTGCTGTTCTCTGTAGGCAGTCAAATGACTGTTTGGTTGCCACTCTAGCAGCGAAGTCATAAGGAGTTGCTCGAACTGCGCTGCGATAATAGGTGATTTAAGAATCGAAGGTGTCCGCTGGATTTCGTCGACAAAATTTGCAGCCAAACGCCCCCAACTAGCACCTTGGCCGGATTCAACATCCATCTTCAGATCGAACTCCAGCTCGCCCCTCAAAGGCCCACCAGTCAGACTAACTGCTTGTCGCTCAAAAACATTTTTATCGATCCTTACGACAAGTTTTTTGCACTCAGAACTCCAGCACATCCGAAGATGGTGGTGTGGCGAGTGCACGGTAGCACACCCCTTGTGCGATATCGCCTCACTACTGCCTACTTTGACAGCATCAACACCTTCAAGGGGTATTTGAACCAAGTAAAATGATTCGAGCGCTACAGGCTCGATATCCACTTGAGCCCCGTAATTCATGACGCTGAACTTAACCGCCGACCCACCGATCAATATATGGTGATAATTAAGCCGCTCATCAGCCCTAGTTTGCTTGAGACCATGATCACAAAAAATGTCTGCGACTAATTGTCTAGTCTCGTCTATATCGGTTGAGCTCAAAACCTTGAGATTATTTTCGTTTAAGTTCCCATCTGACTGACCCATCGAGACATTCTCCTAAATCAGGAAGGGCCCCCTCCACAAACCTTAAATATTGGCCCCACTGGCTAAATCACCTTAGATTACCACGCAACTTGCTATAACAAACGGCTTGTTACTGTCAGCATTGATTATAGTCTTAGCAAAAACTGCCATTCTCTAAGCACGATGTTCGTGTGTGCGTATCATTTCTTAAATCGCATAGCACCCAAGTAGTCCCGCTTGCCTAAAGGTACCCCTTTGGAGCGAAGGATGTCGTATGCGGTAGTAGCGTGAAAATAGAAATTCGGGAGGGAAAATGATAGCAAAAAATCTTCAGTCGTGAATGGTAGCTTGGAGGAACCAATTTCGAAGATCACATCGTAATCTTCGCGAGCATTTATTGCTTCTGGCTCTAGCTTCGTTAGCGTGTCACGAGCCTCGGCTATTAGGAATTGCAGACCTGAGTAGTCTAAGGGTAGGAGGTCGCTCGGCGGGCGAAAGACACCATTTTTGATTCCGTCGATCGCCCCAACAGAATGATGTACGACTGACTGAATCTGGAAGCGAAAAGGCAGCATGTCGGAATAAAGTCCTGTCTCTACGATTTCCTCCGGGTCAATTTGGTTGCTGCGGAAATGTGTAAGCCCAAGGTCGAGAAAATTACTAACCGCCCCCAGCGTTTGCAGGTAACTCGATATGGATCCTTTATAAAGAGAAATTGTCATTTTATGTAGCCTTTGTAGTTAACTCGGTTGGACTCTGTTGTCGACTCTTGCCGATATATATAAAGGAGGTGAGCAAGCGTGTTCGTGGAGAGCAGTGTTTTTCATCATCTTGGTAGTGGGTTTGCTATACATAACGGGCATGGCAAATATTCCGCCCTTAATAATGAAACTCGTGATGCACGCTTCCCCTTCTCCCAAGAGGTAGAGAGGGAAAAGGTCTCACTTCGCGAGTTTCACGTTAACTCTCCGGCATAAAGTTGAATGTTACAATTAATGGGAATCCCCCAAATTGGATATACCTAACGTATGCAAGGTCAAATATTTATTAATCTTGGCTGCGGAATTCGACCAATAACTGATTCTAAAGCCAAGCCGATCGCTAACATTCGACGATCAGTCCTTATTGGACCATCAAGCTCCAAACCTACTGGCATTCCTGTCTGAGCTCCAACACCAATTGGTAGTTGAATTGAAGGAAGATTTGCGCTTGCTGCAGGTTCAGTGTTTTGAATCAACCAATGGAAATTTTCTGGCAAAGAGACTTCAGGCCGAGCCATTGGCGCAACTATTGGAGTAGTTGGAAACACGAATGCATCCAGTTGGTATTCTTCAAATAGTTCCCGGTAGCGCTCCTTCAGCGCAGGCCGTCCGTGCCTTACCGCCTCGGCATACAATGGCGCCGCATCTACCAGCGCATTATCTGTTCCCATCGTTCGACGCGGTAGCACCATATCTCGATATATACCCTTTACATCGGGGCTTACAATTTGCTCAAAGAGCGATTCTATCGAGATACCCGGCCCTTGATCGCGAAGATAGGCGACCATGTCATCATAAGCTTCGTAAATTACTACTGGGAAGCCGATTGCGTGGTTTATCTCCTGCAGCCTTGAATTAGTGATTTCTATGAATTTGACACCTACTGCCTCGAGTATTTTGACAGTTTCAAATGAAATTGCTTGAGTATCCGCATCTAGATTCGCCCAGAACTCAGGCACTACTCCAAGTCGTAATTTATTTAATTTTATATGTGGGAGTGCTGACTCACCAGTGATTATTGCATCGACAAGAGCTACGTCGGCCATGCATAAACCCATTGGACCAATCGTGTCGCGGCTGTTAGAAATCGGGATTACCCCTTGTCCGGAATAACGTCCCCAAGACGGACGCAGTGAAGCACATCCATTTAGAGCGCAAGGTATTCTCATCGAGCCGCCAGTGTCTGTACCAAGTGCCACAAGCGCCATTCTTGCTCCAAGTGCTGCGGCGCTGCCCGAAGAAGATCCACCAGCGATTCTGCTTGAGTCGTATGGATTCCTGACGCCTATTGTGTCGCCATGATGGAATGCATAATTATAGCCAGTTGCTCCAAAAGCAAGTTCGTGCATATTTGTTTTGCCTAGCACAATTGCACCAGCATCACGTAAGCGCTTTACTACTGGCGCATCATCTTTAGGTACAAAACTCGCTAACGCAGGTGTTCCAGCCGTTGCCGGAAGGCCTGCAACGTGTATGTTGTCTTTTATAACGATCGGAATTCCACTCAGTGGCCTATTGCATCGATCATCTGCTTTCCTTGAATCTGCTGCACGAGCTTGAGCTAAGGCTCCTTCAGCATCAAGAGTTATGATTCCCTTTTCCTTCCAATAGACACGAAGGTTATACGCATGGAATTCCCTATGAA
>CAIYQS010000058.1 GCA_903928395.1 uncultured Actinomycetes bacterium
AAAAAGTGGGGTGATCGACGGGGCTCGAACCCGCGACATCTCGGACCACAACCGAGTGCTCTACCAGCTGAGCTACGACCACCATGGATTGCGAATTCTACTGTACTTCCCGAGCGCTCAAATCAGTTGGGTATAAATATGGTCTTTCGGTAATACTCCAGCTCTTCGATTGAGTCACGAATGTCGCCTAGGGCGCGATGATTGCCGGTCTTCTTTGGGGCGGCGTAGTAGACCTTGGGGTACCAACGGCGGGCCAGTTCCTTTACGGAGGATACGTCAACCGTGCGGTAGTGCAAGTAATCGTTCACGGCGGGTAGGAATCGGGAGATGAAAGTTCGATCGACAGAAACCGAATTTCCCGCCAACGGGGACTTGCCTGCCCCCGGGGCATATTTATTGAGGTACTCCAAGATTTGGGATTCGGCTTCGGAGAGGGTTACCCCGGTTGGGATTTCGGTTATTAATCCGGAACTGGTGTGCATTTCTCGGACGAAGTCGTTCATTTGGTCGATCGTCTCTTGCGGGGCATGAATGACTAAATCGACGCCCTCGCCCAAGATGTTGAGTTGTGAGTCGGTGACTAAAACGGCGATTTCAACGAGTACATCTTTATTGAGATCGAGCCCGGTCATCTCGCAATCGACCCAGATCAAATTCGGTGAATCATTACCCATGGGCAAACCTTATGGCACGTGGCGCGACGGGTCGATTTCACTTTCCGTTCACCTTCTAGACACCTTGACTCCATTATTTGCAACCTAAAAGGGTCAATTATTCCCTCGTGAGTTCAACCATGACCCAAGCTCCAGCCGAGATTCCCGCAAAACGCGAAATCACGACGAAGCCTAGATTTTCGGATCGAGTGTTTCGAGCGGTGGTTACCTCTGGCGGACTGTCATCGTTGGTAATTCTCGGTTTGATTTTGCTCTTCTTATTATTTAACGGTTATAGCACGCTCAAGAGTCAAGGGATTCACTTCCTGACAAGCAGTAATTGGCAAGCGGTGGTTAATGACGCTGGGCAATTTGACGCCAAGAACTCTCATTTTGGAATCGCGGCGATGCTGATTGGAACAATGATCGTTGCCGTGATCGCAGTTTTTATTGGAGTGCCGATTAGCGTTGGTGCGGCGATCTATTTAACTTTCTATGCTCCGGCATTCGTCAAGAAGATTATGGTCTCAGCAATCGATCTCATGGCTGCCTTCCCCTCAGTCTTGTTCGGGCTCTGGGGATTTTTTGTGCTGGAATCATCGGGAGAGTACTGGGCAAAATTACTTAACAAATACTTTTCGTGGATACCTATCTTTAAATTGCCAGCGCCGTACGTCAACCGCTCGCCATTTATTGCTGGTTTGGTATTAGCGGTAATGATCATTCCGATCGTCACTTCCATATCTCGCGAAATATTCTCACAGACTCCACTTGATCGTATTCAAGCCGCATACGCATTAGGCGGAACCCGTTTTGCAATGCTTCGCGCCGTGGCATTTCCATACGCACGCTCGGGAATTGTCGGAGGTGTGATGTTAGGACTTGGCCGCGCTATGGGTGAAACAGTTGCCGTTTACACAGTACTTAACATTGTTTATCAGGTTAATTGGCACATCTTGTTTAGCGCCGGCGGAAACGTCGCGTCCATGATCTTGCTCAAATTCGGGGATGCATCGCCTCAGGAGATTAAGGCACTGATGGCAGCAGGTTTGGTTCTTTTTGTCATGACATTGATAGTTAATTCGCTAGCGAACTTGATTGTGGCCCGCACAGGAAAGAGTGGGCGCTAATGTCAACACAAGAAATTTTGGAGACTCCCGCGCCACGTAAGCCATGGGCGCAAACTCCCATAGATAAAGCGAAAACCGCTGCGATATTCATTGCATCAGTCCTTATCGCTATGGGTTTGGTTGCGAGTACTCCGCTTAGCGGAAAACTGGCATTTGCAGCGATTTTCTTTGTTGTGTATTTGCTGATTGATTTCGTTGTTAGTTTCTTAAAAGCTGGCCGTCCCGCTGCTGTTGACAGTCTTTTTAGAGGGCTGGTCACAACGACAATAATTATTGCGGTAACCCCAATTGTCAGCATCTTGGTGACGGTTTGGGCGAGAGGTCATAAAGGTTTGCATTGGACCCTGTTCACAAGAGATATGCACAACAACGCATTTACCGATCCAGTGAGCCAAGGTGGGTTACTTCACGCGATTATCGGAACTTTCTTGCTGGTGTTCTTTGCCATGCTTATCAGTGTTCCAATTGGAATATTGACCGCGCTCTACCTCACTGAAGTTCGTGGTCGCTTTACGCGTCCGATTGATTTCTTGGTTCAGGCGATGTCTGGCGTTCCTTCAATTGTCGCGGGTCTATTTATTTACGCAGCGATCTTGGTTCCTTTGACGAAGACGGTGAATGGAATTCAAGGCTCACTTGCTTTGGCAATTTTGATGATTCCAACTGTTGCGCGCACCTCGCAAGAAGTACTCAAATTAATTCCGAGTGATTTACGAGAAGCTGGGGTTGCTCTCGGTGGAACGCAATGGCGCTCCGTTGCTCTTGTTGTTGTTCCTGCGGCCCGTAGTGGATTGATCACGGCGATGATTCTTGGCGTCGCTCGTGTTGCTGGTGAAACCGCACCGATCCTGTTATTAACAGGTGGAAGTGGAACTAAAAATTACAATGTATTTAGCGGTTCCCTTGGGTCACTTCCAAACTACATCTGGCAAGGATTTAACGCCGGTACCCCGGAATCAATTACACGCGCGTGGGCCGGCATATTAGTTTTGTTAGCAATTGTAGTCATTTTGTTTACGGCTGCTCGTATTCTCGGAAACCGAAAAGTGGGTAAGAAGTAATGACTATTGAGCCAGGGGAAAGCCAAGGAGAAGAGATGGAAACCACGACCTCAAAGGGTTCGCTTTCAGATATTTCTGCAGCGCGTCTTCAAAAGCAACCAGGAAACAGCGCTTTAGGCGTTGGACTTGAAGCTCGAGGAGTACATGCCTGGTTCGGCGAAAAGCATGCGTTAGCAAATGTCTCACTTGATTTCTGGCCCGGAACCGTCACGGCGCTCATCGGTCCTTCGGGTTGCGGAAAATCCACCTTCATTCGGACTCTTAACCGAATGCACGAATTCATTCCCGGCGCCGCAATGGCTGGTGAAGTACTTCTCAACGGCGAAGACATTTACGCCCCAGGTGTAGATGTAACGAAGATTCGGTTGAAAGTCGGCATGGTTTTCCAAAAGCCCAATCCTTTTCCTTCCATGACAATTGCCGAAAACGTTTTGGCAGGACTTAAGCTGGCGCAACTTAAAGTCGATAATAAGGGTGAACTGCTCGAAGAGTGTTTAGAGCGTGCTGGCTTGTGGTCTGAGGTAAAGGACCGTCTCAATACTCATGGTGGCGCCTTATCAGGTGGGCAACAACAACGGTTGTGCATTGCCCGTGCGCTAGCAGTACGCCCTCAGGTGCTTCTCATGGATGAGCCTTGTTCTGCTCTTGATCCCGGATCTACGCTTCGTATCGAAGAAACCATTTCTCAGCTCTCTTCCAGCGTGACGATTGTGATCGTGACTCACAATATGCAACAAGCTGCACGCGTCTCGGATTACACCGCGTTTTTCTTGTCAGACGGGGGTCCGGGTCAGATGATCGAAGTTGGTTCGACCAATGAAATGTTCTCGCGACCAAAAGACAAGCGCACTGAAAACTACGTCACCGGACGCTTTGGATAAGCCAACTATTTAACCTGCTGTTCACTTGGAAAGCCCATCACGTTTACCGTGAGTGGGCTTTCTGTTTGCCTTAAATCTATAAATTTTGCCCTACGACATACGACTCGTAAGTTCTTGAAAGGAACTCCATGAAGGTTTCAAAGACATTAAAGCTTGTAGTAGCAGCAGTTGCTGTTGCCGCGTTCGCGGCACAGAGCGCATTTGCTTCTGGCGTCACCATCCAAGCCGGTGGTTCATCATTCGATGCCCCGATACTCAATACTTGCAAAGTTGCTTGGCAGAACAGCACGGGTAATACCTTTACTTACAATTCAACATCTTCTGGCACAGGCCAGTCTAATGAAGATGCAGGAATCTTTGATGCAAACTTCACCGACTCAGGTTATGTCCCCAAGCTATCAACTGTGATCAACATTCCGTTGGTAATGGCACCAATTGCAGTTATCTATAACCTTCCAGGAACTAAAGATCTATACCTTTCCGAACAGACATTGTCAGATATCTTTGCTGGCAAGGTAACAAAGTGGAATGACGCTGAAATCGTCGCGGATAACAACCAATCAATTTCTTCGGTTGTCTATGCAAAGAATGCCGATGGATCCGTAAAGAAAGACAAGACCGGCGCTCCTGTGGTTCTTCGCACCACTTCAGCACACCGTTACTACACTCTTCCAAACCAGACCATTCACCTCGTAGTTCGCTCAGATGCGTCTGGAACTACAAAGAACTTTGTAACTTTGTTTACCAAGACAAATTCGGATGTATGGACAAAGCCAGCCGATAAGACTTTTGCCAACACTTTCCCAGGCAGCATTAATGGAGCCGGAAACATTGGTCGTATCCAGGCATACGCGAGTTCAACGGGTGTTGCATCTGGTTTAGCTTCAACTTCGTACTCTATTGGGTATGCAGAAACTTCGTATGCAACAGGAAAGCTACGCACTGCATTCCTTGGAAATGCTAATGGCGATTTTGCTGGCCCAACAGCTGCAAACACTTCTGCTTTCGTTGCAGGTGCAGCACTTGATTCCCATGGCCTCTACCAGTTCAACTACAAGACAACGGCTCCAGGTGCATACATCCTCGGTATAGTCTCGTACGCAATCGTTGATACTGCTAAATCAGGTGACAAGGCAGCGGCTATGACAAGTTTCTTGAAGTATGTCGCTTCACCAGCCTGCGCAAACTCTGCCACGGCATATGCAGCAGAAGGTGGCCCTGTGGCTACCTACGTTGCGTCGCTCCTGGCGAAACTTCCAACTAAGTAATAGACATATCTTAGTTATCCCATAAGAGAACCCGATCACCTCAAGGGGGTGGTCGGGTTTTCGCATTGTTTGGCGCGCCTGGCAGGAATCGAACCTGCGACAACTCGCTTAGAAGGCGAGTGCTCTATCCGACTGAGCTACAGGCGCATAAATGGTGTACTAGTGGGGTAAATAACTTCCGTTCGAAGTCGGGTAATTCTAACCGATAAGGTTGCGCCCATGGCTGAGTTCATTTATACGATGAAAAAAGCGCGCAAAGCGCATGGTGACAAGGTAATTCTGGATGATGTAACGCTCGCTTTCTATCCGGGGGCAAAGATAGGCGTTGTTGGACCAAACGGTGCTGGTAAATCCACCGTGCTTCAAATCATGGCTGGGTTGCAGACGGCCTCCAATGGCGAGGCATTTTTGAGCCCGGGGTATTCGGTAGGAATTTTGTTACAAGAGCCACCGCTGGATGAAGATAAGAACGTCTTAGAGAACGTGCAAGAAGGCGTTGCGGACACGATGGCTTTGCTCAAGCGTTTTAACGATATCTCAGATGAGATGGCTAATCCCGATGCGGATTACGACAAACTTTTATCCGAAATGGGCACCCTGCAGGAGCAGTTAGATCACCGCAATGCCTGGGATCTTGATTCGCAATTAGAGCAAGCGATGGATGCACTTCGCTGCCCACCGGGTGATGCCGATGTGAAAGTGCTCTCTGGTGGAGAACGTCGTCGCGTTGCACTCTGTAAATTGTTATTACAGCAGCCGGACTTGTTGCTCTTAGATGAACCGACAAACCATCTGGATGCAGAGTCAGTTCTTTGGCTCGAGCAACATTTGTCCAAATACCCTGGCACCGTCGTTGCGATCACTCACGATAGATATTTCCTGGACAACGTGGCGGAATGGATCTTGGAACTCGATCGAGGTCGCGCTTATCCTTACGAAGGAAACTATTCGACCTACCTAGAAACAAAGTCATCGCGATTAAAAATTGAAGGCCAGAAAGATGCCAAACGCGCCAAGCGATTAACCGAAGAACTTGAATGGGTCCGTATGAATTCAAAGGGCCGTCAGACAAAGTCCAAGGCGCGTCTTGCTCGCTATGAAGAGATGGCGGCAGAAGCCGACAAACAGCGCAAGTTGGATTTTGAAGAGATCCAAATTCCGATGGGTCCGCGGCTTGGAAATATTGTTGTCGAAGTTGATCACCTTAAAAAAGGATTTGGCGATCACCTATTAATTGATGATCTTTCTTTCACGCTGCCTCGCAATGGAATTGTGGGAGTAATTGGTCCCAATGGTGCGGGTAAGACCACATTATTCAAAACGATACTTGGACTAGAAACTCCAGATTCAGGTAACGTCAAGATAGGTGAAACCGTCAAAATTTCCTATGTTGATCAATCGCGAGGTGGGATCGACCCCAAGAAAACTTTGTGGGAGGTTGTATCTGACGGCCTTGATTTCATGAAGGTCGGAAACGTCGAAATGCCATCGCGCGCTTATGTTTCTTGTTTTGGATTTAAAGGTCCGGATCAACAGAAGCCAGCCGGAGTGCTCTCTGGTGGCGAAAGAAATCGACTTAACCTCGCGCTCACTTTAAAGATGGGCGGCAACTTGCTACTGCTTGATGAACCAACGAACGACCTTGACGTCGAAACGCTTGGCTCACTAGAAAATGCACTTCTAGAATTTCCGGGATGCGCTGTGGTGATTTCGCACGATCGCTGGTTCTTGGATCGCATCGCAACTCACATCTTGGCTTACGAAGGTGACTCGCAGTGGTTCTGGTTTGAAGGAAACTTTGAATCCTACGAAGAGAACAAGATCAAGCGGCTTGGTGTGGAAGCTTCACGGCCGCACCGAGTTACTTATCGCAAATTAACCCGTTAAATTTCGAATTACTTTAAATTAAGATAACAATCAAAGGGAGTTAGTTGATGTCACTGCAAGTTCGCGAAGATCGTCCTTGGTGGCGCGATGCTGTCACTTATCAAATTTATATTCGCTCCTTTGCAGACGCCAATGGTGATGGCAAGGGTGACGTGGAGGGAATTCGCACCCGGCTGCCTTACCTCAAGACACTTGGTGTCGATGCCATCTGGATCACGCCTTGGTACCCATCACCACAAATGGATCACGGCTACGACGTCGCCGACTACATGGATATCGAGCCTGACTATGGCACCTTGGGTGAGGCCAAGCGTTTGATTGATGAGGCCCATGCAGCTGGAATCAAGTTCATCATCGACATTGTCCCGAACCACTCTTCAGACAAGCACAAATGGTTTCAGGAGGCCCTCAAAGCGGCTCCAGGATCACCTGAGCGCGAGCGCTATGTCTTTCGCGACGGGAAAGGTAAGGATGGGGAGCTGCCTCCAAACAATTGGCAGGCCATCTTTGGAGGACCAGCCTGGGAGCGGGTCATCGAAGCTGGCGGCAAGCCCGGTCAATGGTATTTGCACCTTTTTGCAGTAGAGCAACCGGATTTCAACTGGGACAACCCAGTGGTTCGCGAGCATTTCGAGGAGGTTCTCCACTTCTGGCTCAAGCTAGGCGTTGATGGATTCCGGATCGACGTTGCGCACGGAATGATCAAAGCGCCTGGCTTACCCGATGAACTTCTCGCCTCAGAACTTTTATCTGATCAGAAATCTCCGTATTTTGATCAAGAGGGTGTGCATGACATCTATCGCGCCTGGCGCAAAATCTTTGATTCTTATCCCGGCCATCGGATGGGGGTTGCGGAGGCCTGGGTTTCAAAGGAATCCCTTCCTAAGTACATTCGTCCGGACGAACTAGCTAACTCCTTTAACTTCCACTTCCTTGATTCCACATGGGATGTTAAAGAGTTAAAGAAAAATATTAAGGAGTCATTCGAACTCCTGACCACAACAGGAGCTCCGGCTTCGTGGGTGCTAGAAAATCACGACGTCACTCGTTCGGTCAATCGTTTTGATCTTGGACTTCGTGGTGGTGGAGTTGATACTCCGGCCAAGCGTCACGGCGACACTTCTAAATTTGATATTAAGCGTGGAACCAAGCGCGCCCGCGCTGCCGCGCTATTAATGCTGGCGTTACCCGGCGGGGCTTACATTTACCAAGGCGAAGAGTTGGCGCTGCCAGAGGCCACGGGAATTCCAAAGGATCGCCTCACGGATCCACGTTGGAAGTTGAGTGGCTACACAGATCCAGGTCGCGATGGTTGCCGAGTTCCGATTCCATGGAAGGCAAATGTTGCCGGCTCGTATGGCTTTTCTAGTAATGAAAAATTAGGGGATAGCGACTCGTGGTTGCCACAGCCAAAGCATTGGGGAACTCTCGCTGTTGAACTTCAGGAGAAGGATCCAGAGTCGACTCTCAATTTGTACCGTGCTGCGCTCGCGATTCGACATTCCGAGGTTGGTTTGGGTGATGGAACGATGGAGTGGATCGATGCAGGGGAACATGTCTTGGCTTTTAAACGCCCTGGAGGGTTCGCCTGTTACGTCAATTTTGGCAAGGCAATATCGATTCCAGCAGGGGAAATATTGGTCGCCTCGAACCCCATACAAAGTGATGTCCTAGAGACTGATACCGCAGTTTGGTTGCGAATCAAGTAAAAATGAGTGATCGGAATCTTTACGAAGAACTCGGAGGTCATCAAACTTTCGAGAATCTTGTCTCGCATTTTTATGCTCTGGTAACGATCGATCCAATATTGCGTCCCATGTACCCGGACAGTGATCTGGGAGAGGCGGCGAACCGTCTCATGATGTTCCTCGAACAATATTGGGGTGGGCCAACTACTTATCAAGCGACCCGCGGCCACCCACGACTTCGGATGCGCCATGCCGGTTTTCATATTGGACCAGCACAGCATGATGCCTGGCTTCGCTGCATGAAATCTGCGGTGGACGAGATAGAGACGACCCCAGAGCTGAAGGCACAACTCTGGAGTTACATGGAATTTGCTGCGGCTTCGCTGGTGAACCAACCCGAATAGCGGGAATTAAAGTATGCGGGACCCCAAGAATTCACCTTGGGTCGAACACTCTGTAAGACATTAGGTAGCCAATTCCCTGCAATTCGGGGTGATGTAGGGCAAGATTTCGCCTAACGGCGCGAGCCACGCGCTGCTTTCTAGGGAGCAAGTTCAGTGCCACAAACTTTGGTTCTGAACGCCACCTATGAGCCACTAGGTGTCGTTACAGAAAGACGAGCACTCATCCTCGTCCTTAATCAGCGCGCCATAGCAGTGGAAGATTCAGAAACCGTCCTGCATTATTCGGGCGGCGAGGTCGTCCTGCCTGCAGTGATCAGGCTTCATAAATTTGTACGGATTCCTTATCGCCACGCGGTTCCACTTTCGCGCCGCGCAATATTTGCAAGAGATGGCGGCAAGTGCGTTTATTGCGCAGCCCCTGCTACATCGATCGATCACGTCATGCCCCGAAGCCGTGGCGGCGCGCACGCTTGGGAGAATGTCGTTTCGGCTTGCCATAAATGCAATCATCAGAAGGCCGACAGAACTTTGAAAGAAATTGGTTGGCGTTTGCGTCATATTCCGCGGGAGCCTGTTGGCGCCGCATGGCGGATTCTTGGGACGGGTCGCCCTGATGTGCGCTGGCTCTCATATTTGCAACCATATGGAGTCGAACAGATGCAGAGCTCTGCCGCATCTGCGTAAATTTTTGGCCATGCGTCCAATACACTTTCGCCCATGATCGCCCACCTTCTCAACCACGTCGCAATGGCAACCCAGGAGCCGGGTGCAGATCCAGGTTCAGGACTTAAGTGGTACCAGACCTTCTTGATCTTTTTTGTGGCTCCCGTCGGACTCTTTCTTGGAATTACAGCGATCGTGCTGTTATCCACCCGTCCAAAAAGAAACTAGCGCAACACCTCTTTTTGACTCAAATATTTTGTAAGTGAGTCCTTCGCTTTAATCCGCAATCCGCGCGCCAATGTATCGCGTCCCTCAGAAACCAATCGACGCAATACTTCAGGAGCATCCTTTCCAATTCCGTTCAACCAGGTATCTGTCTTATCCAAAGTGCCCTGAGTGATTATGTAACGTGGGAAAAGTTGTTCAACATTTGAGCTTGCCTCTTCGAATGAGGTATTGCTCCACATGTCGAGGAGTGATTCAAAATATTGATCCACAAATGGCGTCAATAAATCAACCTGCCGGGGTCGCATAAACCCTCTACTCAAATACATACGTTCTGATGTCGAAAGTTGATTTCCTAATATTGACTTCCA
>CAIYQS010000059.1 GCA_903928395.1 uncultured Actinomycetes bacterium
CCGCAGCGCCGAACGCAATACGGGATATGAACGTAGAAGGCGAGCGTGCTCATTCGCGTTCTTTGGCTTTGGCCTTTGCCTTATCAATGTCGGCATCGGTTGTAAGCGCTGCGACGAAGGCCTCCTGCGGCACCTCTACACGACCAACCATCTTCATGCGCTTTTTGCCCTCTTTCTGCTTTTCGAGGAGTTTGCGCTTGCGGGAGATATCGCCACCGTAACATTTTGCTAAAACATCTTTACGGATAGCACGAATACTTTCGCGGGCGATAATTCGACCACCGATAGCTGCCTGAATTGGAATCTCGAATTGTTGCCTTGGGATGAGTTCGCGCAACTTCCCGGTCATCATCGTTCCGTAGGCATATGCCTTATCCTTATGAACGATTGCGCTAAAGGCATCCACTTTTTCACCTTGTAGCAAAATGTCTACCTTTACGAGATCGCCTTCGGCTTCTCCGATTGGCTCGTAATCAAGTGAGGCATATCCACGGGTACGACTTTTGAGTTGATCAAAGAAATCAAAAACAATCTCCGCTAACGGCAAGGTGTAGCGAATTTCGATGCGATCAGCTGAAAGATAATCCATGCCAAGCAAAGTTCCGCGACGCTCCTGACAAAGTTCCATGATGGTTCCAATGAATTCAGAAGGCGCGAGCACGGTTGCGCGAACTATTGGTTCTTCAACTTTTTCAATTTTTCCTTCCGGGTATTCCGAAGGATTGGTGACGGTTAAAATCGTTCCATCCCCAGTTGTTACTGTGTAAACCACGTTAGGCGCGGTGGAAATTAACGTTAGATTGGATTCGCGCTCTAAGCGCTCGCGCACAATTTCCATATGCAAAAGCCCCAAGAATCCGCAACGAAATCCAAATCCCAGCGCGGCCGAGCTTTCTGGTTCGTACACCAGTGCGGCATCATTGAGTTGGAGTTTGTCTAGCGCTTCACGAAGCATAGGAAATTCTGCGCCATCGATTGGGAAGAGGCCAGAGAAAACCATGGGTTTTGGATCTTTGTAACCAGCGAGCGCAACCTTTGCAGGATTGTTGTACGTGGTGATTGTGTCACCCACGCGCGATTGGCGGACATCCTTCACGCCCGTTATGACGTAACCTACTTCGCCGACGCCCAGCCCCTTAGAAACCACGGGTTCTGGAGAAATTACTCCAACTTCCAACATTTCGTGGCGCACGCCAGTAGAGAACATTTGAATCTGGTCGCGCGTTGATAAGTGCCCATCAACAACTCGAACATAAGTAACAACTCCACGGTAGGTGTCATAGACCGAGTCAAAGATAAGCGCCCGCGTTGGTGCACTTGCATCTCCAACGGGAGCCGGGATCTGCTTGACGATCTGGTCTAATAGTTCCGTTACCCCAACGCCAGTCTTTCCCGAAACCCGCAGGCAATCCTCTGGTTCGCAGCCAATCAGCTTGGCAAGCTCTTCCGCAAATTTTTCGGGTTGAGCCGCCGGAAGATCAATTTTGTTGAGTACTGGAATAATGGTGAGGTTGTTCTCCATAGCCAGGTACAAGTTTGCGAGAGTCTGCGCTTCGATCCCCTGCGCACAGTCGACGAGTAAGACCGCACCTTCGCAGGCGGCGAGTGAGCGCGAAACTTCGTAGGTGAAATCCACGTGACCGGGAGTATCGATCATATTAAGGATGTACTCCTGGTTATCTAAGCCAGAGCGCCAAGGCAACCGAACGGCTTGTGACTTAATGGTGATTCCACGTTCGCGTTCGATATCCATGCGATCTAGGTATTGCGCGCGCATGTTCCGAAGTTCAACGACTTCGGTAATGCCAAGCATTCGATCAGCGAGCGTAGATTTACCGTGATCGATATGCGCAATGATGCAGAAATTTCGGATCTGCGCAGGGTTAGTCAGCGAAGGTTGCGGTGCCTTGGAAAGTGGTATCGCTGGCATGGCTTAGGACTTGCGCCCGGAGCAGCTAATTATTTAGCAGAAGTCTTGTTGGCAGCCTTCGCCATTGCAGACTTCTTATTTGCTGCAGCGTTGGCGTGAATGACGCCCTTTGAAACTGCAACGTCGAGCGCCTTTGAAGCTGCGCGAAGTTCATTAGCGGTCTTTGCGGCATCTCCCTCGGCTACGACATCCTTAAAACGACGGATGGCGGTCTTGATCGATGAGCGGACAGACTTGTTTCGAGCCTGAGACTTCTCATTGGTCTTGATGCGCTTGATCTGAGACTTAATATTTGCCACTTATTTGACTGCTTTCTTCTTTAATTAAATATCCTTGAGCTAGTCACGGGAGTGACTCGCAGGGGCGCAAGGCTACCAGCGAGCGGGCGCTACTCTCAAATGAGCAAAATGGAGACAAAAGACTGGCTCAGGAGTGCCCCCTAGAGCGAGAAATCGCGATGACCGAGCGCTCGAGCGCATAAATTGGATCCGAAGCGGCTCCTTTGATATCCGCATCCGCTTGAGATAGCGCAACGACCGCTCCCGCTAGTGATGCAGGGCTCCATCCCGAAAGTTGACGGCGCGCCTTATCTATCTGCCAGGGTGGCAGGCCTAGTGAAGAGGCAAGTTCAAAGGATTTTGAACCACGGTTTGCACCCGAGACTTTTGCCAAAGTCCGAAGGGATCCGGCGATTGCCGAAATAATCATGACTGGATCCACCCCAGTATCAAGTGCCTGGCGTAAGGTCACAAGCGCCAGATCGGTCTTTCCCTCTAAAACGGCGTCTGCAACGTCATATCCGGTAGTTTCGACGCGTCCGCGCTGGAATTTGGCGACATCCTCTGAACTGATGGGGCTTCCAGGGGTAACGTCGGATGCCAACTGAGAGCAGACTCCAGAGAGCTCACGCATATCCGATCCCAGTGCATCGACGATCCCCTGCGCTGCATCAGAATCGATTGTGCGTCCCAACCGAGCGAACTCGGAGCGCACAAAATCAACTTTGTCACTCTCTTTCTTCAGCGCCTCAACCGTTATAAGGAGGGGTTTGGTTTTTTTTATTCTTTCTAGGAGTGCCTTCCCCTTAACCCCGCCTTTGTGCCAAAGAACAAGACTTACTCCATCATCAGGGTTATCCAGAAAGCTCATGACTTCTTCGCTGAGGTCCGATGCCAAGTCTTGAATCTCTTTGATTACGATGATTCGGGCATCTCCAAAGAGAGACGGTGCGAGTGCATCAGTGATCTGCCCGAGTTCTAGGTTGTCGGCGGATAATTGAGTGACGGTCGCGCCAATGCCTGCGGCGATTGCTTCGGAGATCGCGCGGTCGGCCAGCAACTCCTCACCGCCTTGAATCAACGTGATCCCCATGTGCGCCATCTTAAAGCGATCCACCCACAAGTGAGCACCAAGACGCCAACAGACCCACCTTCAAATCCCTTACTGAGATGGACCACGGGCACTTTTGCGAAGTTGGACGCGACCCAGACGATCACCGCAGCGAACGGCTTCTGGGAAAGCGCCAGCAGGAAGGAGAAATTTGAGGCAAACGGTGCGATCAGAGCAGCAATAAATCCGACGATGGTAATAGGTGCCACGATCGGCTCCACAAAGAAATTGCTAGGAAGCGACATAATCGAAAATTGGCCAGATATCGCAATAGTCAACGGCGTGCAGATCAAATTAGCCGAAATGGAAATCGCTAAAAGTTCCGCCAGTTTTCGATGGCGAACTAATCGCACTAGCCAGGTTGTCACGGGGGTATGGAGTAAGAGAATCCCCGCCGTTGCAGCGACCGATAATGCAAAACCTGGATCCGTTGCTTCAAAGGGATCAATTAAAACTAGTATCGAAATCGCCAGACCAAGGGCCGCTAGTGCAGAAGAGCGCACGCCTCGAGCTTTGGCGATAAGCAGAACGCTCACCATCACAGTGGCTCGCAGAACTGATGGTGAAGGGCGAACCAAAAAGATAAAGCCAAGCAACACAATCGAAGTAACTAATAATCGACCTTTCAAGTGTGGAAGCACCCACTGCAATATCCATAGTAAAAAAGCAGCGATGATCGCAAAATTCTCTCCACTCACCGCAGTCAGGTGAGTCAACCCCGAAAGCAACATATCGTTTATGAATGCATGAGATTCGAGTGAGGTATCCCCTAGAACTAATCCAGGAATCAACGCACCACTTGCGCCACCAACCCGCTCTGCAACTACTCGAAAATCACCGCGAATCGCGCCAGTCACTTTCCCGATGCTCCCTGCTCCATGTACGAGCGTGATCGGACCGCGTTCTGCAAATAAGCCTGCAACTCGCTTTTCTGGAGTCGAGTAAAGAACTCCGACACACGAAATTACTGAACCCGGGAGCGCCGAAAACGGTTGCGAAGTGGTGAAGCGGAGTGGAATGTGCGTTTTATACGTTACATTGCGGATCGTTACGGTGATCACACTTATAAGTGCGGTCGTAGTCGCCGGTTTTATATAACCAGGCATAACTTTTGGCTCTCCAAGTTTAGGGTCACTAACAACTTGAGCAGTGATGTGAACTGAAATCTTCTTATCCAGAAGTGGTGCAACGATGCTGGATTGAAGAGCTCGTTGATGAAGTGCCATTAAACCCGCACCGGTTACTAGCGCAACGACAAGTACTAGTGCGCTCGCCCGGTGCCACCCGATGAGCCAAACAAAGAATGGGAGTAGTAACACCAACCAAATTCGATCAAGCAACCCAACGCTGGCTGCGCCAATCCAGATTGCAACCCCAACCAGGAAAAGCGCTAAATCCGAACGAAGCTTTTGAGGTTCGCGAATTTGCTCTTACCCATTCCGCTCACCTTTGTCAGGTCGTTGATCGTTGCAAAAGCGCCGTGCGCGGTGCGGTAAGCAAAAATTCGAGCCGCCATAACAACGCCAATCCCGGGCAACTGCTCGTATTGCGCCACGGTCGCAGTGTTGATGTTGATAGTCCCTGAAGTAATCTTTGCTTTAGACGCGCCAGACTTTTTGGATTTAGCAGCCGTGCTCGTGACGGCTGGCGCTCCAACGATGATCTGTTGACCATCCGAAAGTATCTCTGCCAAATTAATATCTGTAAGCGATACGCCTTTGAGCTGCTTTCCAGCGGCTTTAATCGCATCCGCGGCGCGAGAACCTAGCGGAAGTTTGTAAATCCCGGGGTGCAACACTTTGCCCGCGACGTCCACAACGATTGTGGTTGGGACGACTGGTTCGGGTGAAAAGCTAGGAATGGGTGTGATCGTTGGTTTTATTGGTACCGCCGCATTTCCGTGGGCTAGCGAAAAGAATATTGCGCCGACTGCAAGGGACATCGCCAATACCAGGTAAATCGCGCGGCGTTGCATACTGCTAAATGAAGGAAATTCGAACATACCTCAACTGTAAGAATTGCCTGCAAAACCTTTGTCGGCTAAAGCTTGAGCTGTGGATTAAATGACTATGTTGACGAGCTTCGGTACGACGGTGATTATCTTTTTGATCTGAGCGCCAACAATTTCGGCTTTGATCAAGTCATTGTCTAGGGCCAACTTTTCTAACTCAGCGGAGGTTATTGAGGGAGAGACTTCGATACGATCTTTAATCTTCCCACTTACCTGCAAAACAACCGTGACATTATCAGCGCCAAGCAACGACTCATCGATTGTCGGCCAACCGGCTAACGCGATACCTGGCTTATGCCCCAAACGCTCCCACATATCTTCGGCGGTGTACGGCGCTACTAGAGAGAGCGCAATTGCAATTGCTTCCGCTGCTTCACGAACCGCGGGATCTCCACCACCCGGTCCCGAATCAATAGCTTTGCGGGTGGCGTTTACAAGCTCCATGATGCGGGCAACTGCGACGTTAAATCTAAATGATTCGACCGCAAAAGAAATATCAAACAAACTCTTGGCAGTAACTTTGCGCAGCGCGAGATCGCCACTCTTAAAATCAACGCCAGGTTTGCTAGTGACATCCCCCGAAATACGCCAGGCACGATTAAGAAATTTAAATGAACCACTGGGTGAAACATCGGCCCAGTCAATGTCATCTTCAGGCGGCCCAGCAAAAACTAGTGATAACCGAATCGCGTCAACCCCATGCGTTTCCAATTCATCAGAAAGTCGCACTAAGTTGCCACGAGATTTGGACATGGCAGAACCATCCATCTGCACCATGCCCTGATTGAGCAAACGGGTGAACGGCTCCTCGAAATCCAAGTAGCCGAGGTCATGTAAGACTTTAGTAAAGAAGCGGGAATACAAAAGGTGCAAAATCGCGTGGGTTACGCCGCCAACATATTGATCAACTGGAAGCCAGGTCTTCACGGCTTCCACATCAAAAGCCCGGTCATCAAACTGCACGCTGGTGTAGCGCAAGAAGTACCAACTAGA
>CAIYQS010000060.1 GCA_903928395.1 uncultured Actinomycetes bacterium
CAAGAAACCATCTTCAGTCCATGAACCAATCACACTCTAGGAGGCCATATGTATCGTGAATGGGAACCTCCTGCAGACTGGAGCGTTGAAACCACACCCCTTGACTCATTTGCGCTCCAAAGCAAGGAGGAAATTGAAGCAGCGAACGCGCTACGAGACATTGAAGCGAATGGCATTTATACAAATCCAGTGCTCATCGATGCCACCGAGATTGAGCCCGAATACATGAAAGATGCTGCCGGCAAGTTTATGTTCGCCCCATCATCGGTCGTGACAATTTTTGGTGAATCCGGCACCCGTAAGAGTTTTCTTCTTCAAACCGCTGTTGGAGACCACTCAGGAATCATGGTTCAACTCGAATCTAGCGCAAAAGGTGTTCGCAAGCGCCTACTCAATATGAAATACTCCGAGATTGCTACTGGTCGCTACGTCTTCCCTGAAACTCGGGCCGAGGTGCTTAACCATGTGAAATTATGGGTGGACATTGAGCCAACGATTATAGGTTTTGATTCCTTTGCTCCTCTAATGGGTCTTTGGGGCGGCGACACCAACCAAGACCAAGACGTACAGCAAGTTTTTAGCGAAGTATTTCATCCACTTCGCAATGCCGGTCACTGTGTCGTTTTCCTGGACCACGTACCGAAGAACCCTAAGAACAATGGCTTTGCCATCGGCTCCCAGAATAAGAAGGCACAAGTGGACCTTGCACTTCGAGTTGACTTGGACAACAAAGGGTCGCATGGCATCTATATAACCAAAGACCGCGAAAATATCTACGAGGGTCGCGGCATTGATTACAGCGGTTTCTATGGGTTTCTGGAACTCAAAGAGGACCCACTAAGGGCAGTGATTCGGCAGTTTGATTTTGATGACATTACGGTGGAATACCAAAGGGAGATGGGAATTATCCCTAAAGCCATTGACCGCAAAGTAAAAGTCCTAGAAGTCTTAGATTCAGAGGGACCAATTGGAAAGACGGCTCTGTTTAAAAAAGTCGGAGGTAATAGCGACTTATTCGACAAAATACTTGGAGAACTTCTCAAGGCAGGCAAAATCTTTATCGCAACAGGCCTCACTAAACAAGGAACCCGAGCCAAAGTGCTGGTCTCCCTCGCTCCAATCCTTGAGGGGATTTAATCACCTTTCTGCTAAAAATCGGCGCCAAATGAATTGGCGGGAAGTACCTTAAAAACTACATAAAGAGGAAAATGGAGGGGCACTTCTCCGAAGTCGCTTTGGTGTTTGCAAGCGAGCGCACAGACTATTAAGTGCATCCACCTCGGTTCTTCGAACAGCCCTGGCGGTTTTGGCAGGTGCCCCTAATTACGTAATAAGTCCCCCTCGACGCCTACAGCGTCTCGGGAAACCCAGCCTCCCATCTCCTCACCGTAACCCCCTATAGGGGTACGGTGAGATGTTCGGCAGGACCTAAGGCACCAGAAAATTAAGACGGGCTGGAGTTCAGCCACACAACTGTTGCAATCTGCGAGAACCTAGAGGGATGAATAACCCATCCTTTAACTCTCAGCCGTCGCTAACGCCCGGCCAGGTAGCCCAAATGCTAGGAGTGAAGCCTTCAACAGTCAGAGCCTGGATTTCAAGGAAAGAATTGAAAGCCTACAAAATGGGTAATCGCCGGTATATAACACGCCAGCAGATTGCGGATTTCTACTATCAGCGCAAATCTAAGGACTATGTAGATATGACTTACGCAAATGGTCCGGTTCGGTAAATGCCCTTGTTATCAGATATTAAAGCGTTGCAACACTCCACACACCCCATGTCAGTCTTACAAGCGCACGAATAGAGAAGGCAGTAGCCGAGTTATGGAACTAAACCCAAAGCAATTCAACGAACACGTGCGCTCGCCACTAAGTCAGGTTAAGCCTCTGAACAGGCATGTCTCCCAGATGTACCCCGAACTCTCAGCGGCAATTACTTTGTCGATAAAACAAGCGCGTTTAACCAAATTGCGGAAGGAAATTAGAGAGAATTAAGACCCCCACCCTTAAGTTACTCGCAGACTGAGCCAGGACCAGGGGTTAGGGGTAGTCGCTTCCGTTGATGCTGGGCAGTAGCCAAAAAAGAATCTTTAATGTCCCTTTGTAATACGTTGAGGGAGTTACTTAGCGAATTGATGGCCGCAATTCGGGCAGTCGCTTAAAGGTCCTTTCACTTTAAAAGCACAGGCAGGGCAAGCCTTGTAAAGATACTTGCCATAGTCAGTGCCATCAGGATTATTTAAATCCAAGACTTTGTATTTTTGGTTACAAATCTTGCACCTATTATCCCAACCCCGGACTTCACATATGTGGGCTGGAGGTTGAGCAAGATTCTGACAGTTGCCTAGGTTTGTGACATCGCCTAATACTCTCGCTGGATTATTTCCTTCTTTTTACGAGCAAACTCTTGGTCGGTAATCAGCCCTTTGCTGTGCATATCAATCAGTCGATCAATCAGTTCATCTGTTGTCGATTCATGAGCAGCACCTCTGCCGGCGCCATGTTTTGCGCTTCCAATCGTGTCTCCAGTGTTTCTTCTTCCTAATCCAGTCGGGTTACCCACAATTGGATCGATAAGTGATTTCTCTGAAGGAAAAATGGCCCATGCTGCTGCAATAAACCAGGTCACCCCCGTGAAAAGCGAAGCGATATTTAGCAACTGGATCAGACTCTTGTAAGCGTGGCCACGCTTTTTCGCCACCGTTGATGGGTACCAAAAAATCACTCCGACAACAATCAGAACGACCAAACCAAGTGGAATTCCAATATTTGCCACCAGGAGACCTCTGGCAATATAAAAGGACATTGGGCTTGCCGAATCTCCAAACGAAGCGGCATCCCTCACGCCATTAGAGTGAGCCAAGGGAGCCCAAATGAGGGCCAATACGTTCGCAACAACAAAATAGAGAATGATCTGCGGACGGAACTTCTTAAGGCGGGATTTTAATTCTGAAATTATCTGGCTATTGATCTCCTCGAGTTCCACGTTCCTCCTTTTTAGTACCCCACCCTTAAACGGCATGGATAATTGGCGCCCCGGCAGGGCTTTTCCCTAGTCCGAGTATTAGAACTCAGACAGTTGCTTAGTGAACTGCATCTTTTTGCATTTCCATTCCAACTACCGAAATTGCATTCTCATCAACAAAAAATTGATGGAGCATATTGTTCAGAGAATTTCCAGATTCAAGCCCGATTGAAACCTGGTCGGCTGTTGCTTGAGTTCCCAAGCGTCTGTCCAGGAGAGACAAATAGTTCTGCGCAAACTGAGCGAGAGTGATTGAGTTCCCGGTTGCGTCATAGGCATCTAGTCCGTTGAGACGCATCATATTTCGACTACTCGCGGTAATAAAATCAGCGGCGTGTGCAGTTCCGGAAACCCCACCCACTGAGGTTCCACTTCCTTTGGCAATAAACCCAACAATGAGCAGCAGTCCAATGGCGCCTGCGATAATCAACTTTCTTTTAGACTTGAGCGGTGAGTCTGAAGGTGCATTCGGGACAGGCTGATCAACAGATTCTTGGCTAATTAATCCCACCTCAGTTCCGCAATCCTTGCACTTGAATGAATGAGTGAGGGACTTTGAAGGTTCTAGTTCTGTGTGTGAGCAAGTTGCATCTGAACTCATCTAGAAATTTCCAATCAGTCTCAATAGCGCGGTCACCCGCTGCTTAGGGCAGATCGCCCAAATACGCGGCAATTCTACATTAAGGCACATTGTTTTTCTAGAGATGACTGGTTACTTCAAGAACTACTCTGCCGATCCATTGTGAATCTTTGAGGCAGTATGCAACAGGCGAGTTGGCAACGGGTTGGCAACCGTAATTCGCATTCTGGGACCTCAAACGTAAGTATTCGACTAAGATTCCACTTAAACTCCAGATAGATGGCTCAATGAATAAGAATCAGATAACTCTTAATCACCGGGTCGGGGGTTCGAGTCCCTCACAACGCACTCTGTGATGTGTCGAGACATCGTTGACAGATGTGGCGAGACATCGGTGACACTTCACTTCGGTTTTCTCGATCTCTTCGTCATTTCATCAACCAAGTAGTTTGTCCAGTAGGTTCTTGTTGGCTCAATTTCATGCTTGGAGAGCACCTCACCGGTTTTCTTCTCCACTACCGAAACTTTGTAGTGATCGACTACGACGAAGACTTTCTTGAA
>CAIYQS010000061.1 GCA_903928395.1 uncultured Actinomycetes bacterium
CTTTCTGTGTTCCAAGATCGATGGAACAAGGCCACGAGAGGCAAATGGGTTCTGTATGACCTCCGCCATCTAAACGCTTCCATCCTGATCTACTCGGGACTCAACATCATCGAAGTGGCTAAGCGTTTAGGTCACTCGGTTCAGGTTTGCTCAACTGTCTATCTTCATGCGATTGAGTCCCTCAATAGTTCACCCACCACCAAACTCAACAAGTTCCTCAAGCAGAACTGAGGTGCGAGTGACCCCACCAAATAGTTCACCCACCGCCAACAGTTGTGCGAATCCAGGTTGGGAGACCCCGCCAAATAGTTCACCCACCGCCAACAGTTGTGCGAATCCAGGTTGGGAGACCCCGCCAAATAGTTCACCCACCGCCAACAGTTGTGTGCGAATCAAGAGGGTGTCTCTCAACAGACGCCCAACGCCGCGACCCCGGCACCTGCCTCGACGAATCCGACGATCAAAAGAGCACTCAATCGAGTGCCCAGACGAACGGAGAAGTAAATGTCCCAAGATGAAAACCCAAACGAGTGGCAGAAGGTTCCAACACCAAAAGCCACTGAACCAGATGCCATCTCGCGCACTGTAGGCGAGATGGCGATGCTTTATCGCAACATGAAAGGCGCGCTTTACTCTCGCAAAACCATGAGAGCGATGCGCAACGAGTTCGAAGAAGTCATCGATCTCATTGACCTTCTGAACGATGATCAGCGCGCAGATGCCAATGCGCTTCTTCACTCGGCTATCGAACGCGGATCTATCGTTGAGATCCTCCGCTCGGTCCTGAACGTGAAGCGTTCTAAGAAGCAAGGCGACTAGCAAGTGCCACAAGCACAAGCCGGCGGCTCCCTCCTCTGCGAGGGAGTTGCCGTTGCCTCCTTCCCCACCAAATCGTTGGTGGGTACTCATCTCGCAAAACACTGTGGTGTTTCGACTATATGCGACGGGGGCAACGGCAACTCCCTCGCACACAGTTTCATTTGGTTGTCACCAATGAATCTTTGCTCGGTCGCCGCCGGCGTGACTGTCGTTGTGTTTGCCCCCAAGTACGCGGAACATCGCAAACTTGGATCCTGCTCACACAACGTGTCACTTCACAAGCGAGCCCACTCACTCCTCGCCCCCAACTTCGCGGAACAACGCGAAGTTGGATCCTGCTCGTCATTGAGCGATCTCATCAAGTGCGAAAAGAAAGGACAAGACAATGACTGATGCCAGAGATCTCGAAACTCTTCTCGCGATTGCTAGACAAGCAGAAGCAGGGCGAAGCGGATCTGAAGCTGCGCAAGTTGCAGCGATCCGAATCCTCGCCAATGCGGGAGGCGCTCTACCGATCGCAGATCTGATTTCACGCTACGGAGTTTCTTCGCAAACGATTGCTTCACTTTGCGATGAAGAACAGCACACAGATAAGCGACGCAAAGTACGCGCCCGACTTGGTGAAGTTGATGGTGTTCCAGTTGCTTGGCTCACCGCTTCGGGTCATCAAGCATCTGGAAAATCTCGCGGGTTCGAAGTTCGTCCAACATCAGATTCTCTTGGTCACGCACTTGGTCCATCTCGTTTGTCGAAGTGGATAGAACCTTTGGCTCCAACTCTCGCACCATACGGCGTCGAGTTGTCGGTGACTTGGGGTCCCTCTTGCCAAGCATTCAGCAGAAGAACAGAAGCGCTTGCTTGGGCGCGACTAAAGACGCAAGCAGATCAGACCGGCGATGTTGGAGTTCTCACTGGCGGGCTAATCCCAGATGCCCTTCTAATCGAACGTCGTCCAGTAACCGATCAAGGTACGTTGATGTTTGAGCAAGCATGGAAAAGAAAACCATATGATCGCGATGAAGTTGCGGAGACGGTTGTCGCAATCGAAGTACAGAACGCAACTCGTCAAGCGTCCGATCCATTGCGGTCGAAAGTTGATGCATGGTCAGCAGCAGTTGAGAACCTAAAGGTTGCGAGCATTGTTTTGTGGATTGTCGAACCTGCTGCTTGTAAAGTGCTTGCGAGTTTAGGTGTCGGTGATCCGGTAAGACGCCCCGGGCAGATCTTCATCTCCTCAGGTGCCGCTGGGCTTGGCGGTGATGATTTCGCTGTCCCGGGTCCTCGATGGTGGGCTCTTGATGTTCCGCGACCTGTCGGTGCTCACATGTAAGTTCTCAATCAGATCGGAGAACCGCCCCGGAATCCGTGGACTTTTCTACCTTTAACTGTAACAATGTCGGCCTGTATAAAGACTAACTAGACGAATGGAAAACAAAATGGAGAAAGCCAAGTCGCAGTATGGAACTTTCCGTGAATCGATGCGCGCTCCGATTCACAGTTGGTTCACTTATCCTGCGGGCTACTCATATCGACTGGTGGAAGTTAAGATCGAAGAAGCTGGCTTGGACAAAGATTCACTCGTTCTAGACCCATTCTTAGGTTCAGGGACTACAGGTGTTGCGGCCAAGTTCATGGGTATTCCGAGCATTGGTTATGAAGCACATCCATTCGTACAACAAATCGCCACTGCGAAACTTAACTGGGATGTGAATACTGAAGAACTCCGGGATGTTATAGACGCCTTCGCGCATGAAGCCGCAAAGAAGATGCCGAAGTTGGCAGAGAAGATTGACTTAACCACCGTCCCCGAGCTTTTACCCAAGTGCTATTCAGATCAAACTCTCCGAGAGTTGCTTGGACTTTGGAAACTTGTCCAAGAATCTATTTCAGATCCCGCTCACGTTCTCTTCTTTAAAGTAGCCATGACCAACACTCTCAGAGTGGTGTCATCGGCTGGAACCGGCTGGCCATACATTGCCCCAAGTAAGTTCGCAGAGAAGAAAGTCGATCGCCCGGCTCTTCCAAACTTGCTCAAGCGCTTGGATCAAATGGTGCTCGATTTGGATTATGTGCAAGGCGGAAGGATCGGAAAGGCAAAGGCCACTCTCGTTTCAGGTGATTCACGAAATATGTCCAAAGTGAAAGATGCCTCTGTAGATCTAGTTGTGACTTCTCCTCCATACTTGAACAACTTTGACTATGCAGACCGAACCCGCTTAGAGATGTACTTCTTTGGTGACGCTACCTCTTGGGGAGATATAACCTCAAAGGTTCGAGACAAGTTAGTTATCGCAGCGACAACTCAAGTAAATGGATCGACCCTGCCCGAGGGGATGTTGAAATCAGACATCCGCGATGCGGCGCCTAAGGTGCACAAGGACTTGATGAAGACCATCACTGCTCTTGGAATAGAAAAGAAGCTAAAGAAAGGCAAGAAGAACTACGACTGGATGGTTGCTGGTTACTTTAATGGCATCTTCGACATTCTTGCCGAGTGCGCACGTACTGTGAAAGTTGGAGGCGAAATGCACTGGGTATTGGGTGACTCAGCGCCATATGGAATCCACATTCCTACCGAGAAGTTCATCGGAGATATTGCTTTAGAACTTGGCTTTGCTTCTTACACAGAAGAAATCTTGCGCACTCGCGGTGATAAGTGGAAGAACAACCCACAGCGACATGGAGTTGCCCTACAGGAGTCGATCATTACGATTAAGCGGTAACTTCCTCAAGCGTTTCTTTGATCGTTTGCTCTATCTGGCTAACGCGATCGCCGAGCATTGATTTGCCTATCGTCGCGAATGGATTTGGGTCTGTCTCAATCATTTTGGCAATCGCGTCAAGGAAAGAGGTGAGAGTCTCTCCCGGGTTCTGAAAAGCATTTCGAGTTTGGTCGATTGTAATCACCACGCCATATTTCTTAAGTGCAGCGTAGACATCGTCAACCGTAGTGATAATCACTTTGAATCCTCGGTTTTCCATTTGCGCCCTGTATGACTCCCAAGGTCCAGCAAGTACGAGAACTGCCTGCTCCACTGAATCTGACTCGCGAACGATCTCCCGCATCAACTTAAGCCAAGATCCTTTATCGTTGAGATGTCGTTGATCCTTGAGCCACTTACTCTCTGCGATCACAACAGGCTTTCCTTTGATGAAGAATGCGTGGTCGATCTGCTTTAGCGTCCCATCACTATCTGGAAGTCTGACCTGCTTGTCTCCTTCACCGGGCTTAAGTTCGAGTTCTAAATCATGTGACTTTAAGTAAGACTCTACGGTGCTACCGAACACAGCGTGCGAGCCATGCCATAGACAGTAACCAATCCACTGACCAACACTATTTTCTGGGGCCGTTACTTTGCGCGCTTTCGCTATTCGGGCAAGAACATCTTTCTTAAACTCAATCTCGTTCATATGTTCTCGCCACCTTTCCGTACCACTCGTGTACCACTGCCACTGGCAATCAGTGGCAACTCCTGACTACTATCAGTGACGTAGATCCAGTGTTCTAAACTGAATCCACGTCATCTGAATGGTGGCGGGTAAAGGATTTGAACCTTTGAAGGCAGAGCCGGGGGATTTACAGTCCCCTCCCATTGGCCGCTCGGGCAACCCGCCAGGGCTATCTTTTGAGGCAGCCCGCGTAGATTACCCCATTTTGATGGAGGCAAATAATCGGGTGAAAATGGCCTCATCCAAGAGTGACTACTTCCCTGCCACGTCATTTACAAAGGCTTGAGCCTCATAAAGTTGTTGATACAGCCCACCAGCGTGGACCAAATCCGAATGGCGACCGCTCTCAACCAATTCACCTTTATCCAAGACCATTATTAAATCTGCCTTCTGCACGGTCGAAAGTCGATGAGCCACAACGAAGGTCGTTCGGTCGTGCATCAAAGATTCCAGAGCTTCCTGAATTGCTCTTTCGGATTGCGAATCCAAAGCAGAGGTCGCTTCATCGAGTATCAGAATTCGAGGATCACGGATCAAGCCACGTG
This sequence comes from uncultured Actinomycetes bacterium, assembly GCA_903928395.1. Taxonomy (GTDB): domain Bacteria; phylum Actinomycetota; class Actinomycetes; order Nanopelagicales; family Nanopelagicaceae; genus PALSA-747. Next base: position 4,815 of record CAIYQS010000061.1, read on the forward strand.
CAATAGCCAAGCGTTGCTTTTGCCCGCCAGAAATTCTTGCTCCACGCTCTCCGACTAAAGTGTTGACACCTTCCGGTAATTTATTAACAAAATCAAGGGCGTTTGCACTTCTTAACGCCTCATTCACCGTCTTCTCCGAAACAGAAGATAGACTGGACAGCCAAAGATATGAAGAGCATCAATTTGTACGCGACATATACAGATAAGTATGTCGTTGCGGCACAAAGAGACATCGCAAAGGCAGTTCGATTCCCTAACTACTTCACCACTGGTGCAGGAGCGCTCTAAGGAAATCCCATGTAGTAACTGAAATAACCTGTGGCTCTCCAAGGGGGTTGTCACAGGTTATTTTTTGCGAACTTTTCTAGTCCATGCAATTAAGCGCGCGCTGAGTTGACCTTCCGCATATGATGCTTACGACACAGCACTTCGTAACCAATTTTTTGAGGTGTACCTACATCTCCAGGAAGAATTTGATCACCCTCGGTAACCATTACCCCATTTGCTACACGAGCATTATGGGTAGCGCGAGCACCACACCAACACAGAGCTTCAACCTGCAAAGGTAGAACGCGGTCA
>CAIYQS010000062.1 GCA_903928395.1 uncultured Actinomycetes bacterium
CATCCCGTGAAAGTTCAGTGTCGGCAACGACCAATCAATCAGAGAGGCAAAATGAAGTAAATCGGGAAACTTACGTTTACTTTTTATCATTACACAGATCTCCTAAGAAGGTATAGCGATCATGATCTTGAGGCTCGTCATTGTTGGCATGAATTGCCCCCTTCCGAGAATTGTTTTCTTTATTTTCAGCGTAAGAGTTATAGATCATATATGATAATGGGATAGTTGAACAGATCGAATAAGTTTCTTTGGCGCAAAGCGCACCACAGACATGGCACCTCCTCTACGGACCAATAATAAGGACTTCCAACCATGAAACTCGCAGTTCTTCGAACCGCTAACCATTCACATCAATTAACAATTCTTGATGAGGGTATCCACTATGCAATTCCGGGGATTACTTCGTTATCTGAATTGCACCAGTTGCCACTTTCCGAGATAAAAGTGCTAGCGAATATGCGAGGTGAGGTAATTACTGGCTCACTAGTTGCACCCATCTCTCCCGAGATTGAACTGTGGGGGGCGGGGGTCACATATTTACGGTCGCGTGATGCTCGCAAAGAAGAGAGCGGGGTACCAGACGTTTACCAAAAGGTTTATGAAGCTGAACGCCCAGAACTATTTTATAAAAGTAGCGCTATGAGAACTAACACCACTAATCAGCCTATAGGAATACGTTTCGATTGTTCTGCATCAGTTCCTGAACCCGAAGTCGCAATTTTTATTAATAAATACCAAGAAATAGTGGGCTACTCAATTTGCAATGACGTAACTGCCCGCGCAATCGAAGGTGAGAATCCGCTCTACCTCTCGCAAGCAAAAATTTACGTTGGTTCAACCTCCCTGGGCCCAGATATAACGCCAATTTGGTTAGCTCCGACTTCAACCGAAATGAAGATTGAGGCTAGAATTATTCGAGCAGAGCAGATAAGTTGGCAAGCACAAACTTACTTGGGAGCTCTTAACCGGACTCTGCAAGATCTTGTTTCTTACCTATACCGTTGTCAATATTTTCCTTATGGCGCGATACTATCTACTGGTACGGGAATAGTTCCTCCCATAGATATTGCTCTCCAGGTTGACGACACTGTCGAAATATCCGTAGCTGGTGTAGGTATCTTGCGAAACACGGTCGTAGAAATACCCCAAAATCCAGAGCAATTTTTAATATAAGTCCATGAGTAACTAAGACACATCGATTCGATCGAATCTGAGTTCTCAGTTTTTTCACACAAATTCCTATCTAGAATCTTTCATAAATGGTAATCTTCCATTATGAAAGCTGAAATTTGGGACTCCCGTCAATGCAATTTAGGGGAAGGACCAGTGGCAACAGGCCAAGAAAACGAATTGGTTTTATGGGTGGATATCACCGGACAGCGAATTCTCTGGCGAGATATCACCACTGGGGAAAGTGGTGAGTGGTTCGTAGGAGAAGATACCTCGTTCGTCGTGCCTCGCCTAGGTGGAGGGATGGTTATCGGAAATGATAGTGGCCCAGTTATCTTTTATGAAGATGGGCGAAGAGAAAGTCTGCCAACGCGTTGGGATGCGGACGGCTTTGATGACCCTATGCCAATTCGTTGGAACGATGCCAAGGTCTCTCCAAATGGAGATCTTTGGCTGGGAACTATGGCTTATGGGGGCCTTCATAAAGTAGGAGCTTTATATCGATTAAGTAAGGATGGCAAAGTTCTGAGTCGAATGCTCTCTGATGTTCAGATAAGTAATGGCCTGGATTGGAGCGATGACGGTAAGACTTTTTATTATATTGATACTCCGACTTATGGTCTTGATATCTTTGATTATCAAAATGGGAGTATTTCTCACCGGAGGCGGCTTTGGACAGCGGATTTGACTCTTGATGAGCATCCTGATGGGATGACTATAGATAGCGAAGGTGGTCTGTGGGTTGCCTTATGGGGAAGTTCTTGCGTTCGAAGGCTTGATGCCAACCTACAGGTAACAGAGGAAATTCAAATTCCCAATAAGTTCGTCACCAGCTGCGCCTTTGCTGGCCCTGACTTAAAAACTCTCATCATTACCACCGCAAAAGGAGATAACGGTCTTTTCGACGACCATAAGCAAGCAGGTATGACCTATGCTGCAAGGCCCGGAGTTACTGGCAGGGCTTCCGTTATTTTCGGATAGACGCAGAATTTTGCAAGAAATTGAATAAAAGTCTTTGGCAACAATTCTAATATCCTATATGATATTGGTATGCAGGTAGAAAAGAAATCCGATGAAATTCCTAATGTTAAGCGGCAATTCCCCAAAGTTTCAGAACTCGCTCCTCTGCTTCGCTTCACTGGACCGACTCTGCACCGAAAAGAGAAACGGTTAGCCAGCGCACTAACAATCTGGGATTTACGAGAGATCGCCAAAAAACGAACACCCAGTGGTCCCTTTGATTACACCGACGGTTCCGCTGAATCCGAAGTCACCCTAGAGCG
>CAIYQS010000063.1 GCA_903928395.1 uncultured Actinomycetes bacterium
CAGGAAGAGCGAAAGGAATATGCCATGACAAGTCCAAACGACGCTGCGCCAGAGCCTAAGCCGCAGAAACGTGTCTATTACGGGATGCCTGAAGACATCCACACATATACGACCGAGCAGTGGGAAGAATTTTCAACCCAGTTAGCCGAGAGAATGATCAACGATTTAAAGAACAACGGAGCTTGGGCTGATTCAGAAGATCAAACACCAGTTGACCCGAAAACAGAGGAGCAAATATGAGTAAACCACTACCCCCGCACATCACGCTGACGGATCGCTTTGTTACCGCAGTCCTTTATGCCACCACAATGCACCGTAAACAATCTCGAAAGTCCACTACCAACCCGTACATCTGCCACCCCCTGGGAGTTGCCTCTCTCGTACTTGAAGTTGGCGGGGATGAGGATCAAGCCATCGCAGCTTTACTGCACGACGTGGCAGAAGATTGTGGTGGGGAACCGAGGTTAGTAGATATTCAAAGGATGTTTGGCGAAAGGGTCGCCCTAATCGTTCGGGGATGCAGCGACTCCCTCGTCCCGACGGAAAATGAGAAGGCCCCGTGGTTGGAGCGAAAAAAAGCTCACATCAAACATCTGAAATCTAGTGATCTTGATACCTTGCTTGTAACGGCTGCCGATAAAACGCACAATGCCAGGGCCATCGTGACAGACCTCCAATCGATCGGAAATACGGTTTGGAAGAGGTTTAACGAGCAAACGACGCCCGAGTTAATTATCTGGTACTACAACTCGATACTCGAAGTGCTTCAAGAGCGTGGAGTCACTCCCGCTTTACTTAATCCTCTTCGCACGGCAATTGGGATAATGGAAAGTTTTGTGGAAGGAGTTGAGAGTAATGGAAACTGATAAAACTAAAACATTCAATACCAAAGAGGGTGGTTTCTACACCGTGACTGTTGACGCTTCTCAAGTAAAAATGGACGGTTACTCCATGGGAAGTCCTGCCGGAGGAACTGGAACTGAGTGCTCCCACACGGTCAATGAAACTAAGGTGCCGGACTTCTTCGCCGTACTGGGAGTCAAGGGTGCTGACGACTTGATGATGAAGCTGGAGTCATACGAAGAGTCGGATTGGGACAAACTGCACTCATTAATTTCGAAGAACCAATCTGATTCATTTGTCTGGGTTGAAACCGACTGGAGTGATTCCATCGAGATCAAAGTTACTCTCATGGGGGAAGCGAAAGTTGGCTCGGTGATTTCTGCTGTTGCAACTGCAACAAGTAGCAATGGCACTTTTCCGGTCGCTTATCAGTGGTATTCCAACCACGAATTGACTGGTAGCTATCACCTCATTGAATCGGCAACCGACTCGACTTACCCTATTGCGCCGAGTGACATAGGTAAATTCATTCGTGTGGTAGTTAGTTCAAGTGACACCATAGGTTTTAACTCGAGTTCCCACCCAAGTAGATCCGTTGGTCCAGTTGAATAGCAGTCATGCGCGAGTCCGAATTTGTGATTGAATCACTATGGCGAAGCCGCACTCCAGGCCGATCTAGCATTTGGTGAATGATTTGTGACGTTCACAAGCTAGCTTACCAATTAAACTACTCCAATGACCTGCCCCAAAGCGAAACCTTTTCATGTTATCTGCCACGATGTCTTCGAA
>CAIYQS010000064.1 GCA_903928395.1 uncultured Actinomycetes bacterium
AGATGTTCCGTAATGTCTATCTCGACGTGGGGCTAGCGGTCAATTACGCCGGCGCGCGATCTAACGCCATTATCGCCGAATCTTTAGAACTTGCCCCTTTCCATAAAATTCTCTTTTCATCTGACGCGTGGGGATTGCCTGAACTCACCTATCTAGGAGCCACACTCTTTCGCAGGGGGTTGGGCGAGTTACTGGATTCCTTTATATCTCGCGGTGATTGGTCAAAAGAAGATGCTATTAATGTTGCCCAGCAAATTGGTCGTGACAATGCACTCAAGGCATATGGATTAACTCAGTAGGACTCAGAGTAGAGAAATAGGGGAGAAGATGAAGAAAAAAGAAGTCCTCAAGGTTTCGAATGAAGAAAACCTGCGCCTCATTCGTTTTCTTTACTGCGATCTTGCCGGTGTTATTCGTGGCAAGACAGTCCACGGATCTCAGTTGGATTCAAAAATATACGAAGGTGTTGGACTCACGCGAGCGCAGAATGCCGTTAATCTATTTGAAGACTTGGTCGCGGTAGATGGAATGGAACCAGTAGGTGAAGTTCGAATCGTTCCGGATGCAGAAACTTTTGTGGTTCTTCCTTGGCTTGATAGAACTGGTGCGATGTTGAGCGATCTGGAGGAGAAGGATGGAAGCGAGTGGGCTGGTTGTACTCGCTCAGTTTTGAAGCGAGCACTGGCATCGTTAGATGTACAGGGCATAGAAATGATGTCAGCTTTTGAATCTGAGTTTTATTTAGCGCAGCCGTCAGAAAATGGACCAATCCCGTGGATGAATGGACCGTGCTATTCCAGCTCCGGAATGGATCGTGCAAGTGAGGTCACTGATCGCATGGTCGATAACCTGACGGCACAAGGAATAGTCGTCGAACAAGCCATCAATGAATACGGCCCAGGACAGCAAGAGATTGCAATCAAATATGGTCCAGCGCTGCAATCAGCGGATCGACATCTGCAATTTCGCGACACTATCCGAGGCACTGCCGAAGTTGAATTTGGCTTGCTCGCCTCCTTAGCCCCCAAACCATTCAAAGATGGAATCGGTTCTGGCGCTCACCTGCACTTCTCGCTCTGGGATAAAGAGAAGAAGGTGAACTTGCTCTTTAATGAGGAAAAGCCGACCCAGATTTCAGCTTTTGGAGAGTCTTTTGTCGCTGGAATTTTGGAACACCTACCGGGCTTACTCGCTTTGACCTGTCCTTCCTACGTCTCCTTCCTCCGTTTGCAACCACATGCCTGGGCGGGGAACACCATTTCGTGGGGTTATGACAATCGCGAATGTGCCGTTCGCGTTGCCAGCCCATTCAAAGGACGAGAAATGCAATCGATCAATTTAGAGCTCAAGGCATGTGACGGTTCAGCGAACCCATATCTGGCTCTTGCAGGCGTGATTTTGGCCGGCATGGACGGGGTAAACCGAGGCCTAAAGGCCCCCATGGCTGCTCACAGAGATCCAGCTTTTCTCTCTGAAGAAGAGAAAATTGCCTGCGCCATCAGGCCATTTCCTGCCACCCAACTCGAAGCCCTGGCGGCCTTGGAGCAGGATCAGGTGCTTACGTCGGGTCTTGGAGAGCTCATGACTCGTGCATATTTAGCTACCAGGCGGGCTGAAAACACCAAAGCAACTCAAAAAGGCGATGAATGGGCGAGATTGGAGACCTTCTCTACTTTTTAGCCGATTTCACCCCTCAGGTACTGCGCTGATAACCTTCGCCTACAAGCGAGAAAACGCGCCTTCGTGAATTACACCGAGGCCCTCGTGACAGTCAAAGGAGTGCCGCTATGGCCTTAAAGCCAGCAGAGAAAAAAGAGATCATCGCAAAATACGGCGCTTCCGCCACTGACACAGGGAGTCCAGAGGCACAAATTGCCCTGCTTTCGCGTCGAATCGAAGAGATTACCGAACACCTCAAGACTAATAAGAACGACCACCACAACCGTCGTGGGCTCTTGTTGCTGGTTGGTAAGCGCCGTCGCCTTTTGCAATACCTTGCAAAGACTGATGTCACACGTTACAGAGCGATTATCGAAAAGCTCGGTATTCGCCGTTAATTAATACACATTAATTAAATAAATTAAGCATCAACTCTCTCGTTAGCAAATCGGTCCTCGGTAGTGGTTTACGGATATTGAACCGTGAACTTCGATCGAAGATCCGTTTCCTAATGCGAGAGAGTTGAGAAATGGAGATGGCCCATGGAGGGTCCAGATGTTAAGTTCGCCGTTGCCACAATTG
>CAIYQS010000065.1 GCA_903928395.1 uncultured Actinomycetes bacterium
AACTCCACTCCCGCTTTGGCGTTGTCCAGAAAGTCATCTTCACTGCATAGGTTCCTTAGCGGAGCTTGCCTCACTATCTGGGCAAGATATCCAAGCGACAGACCCACATCGACCTTTCGTCGACGATATAACCTTCCCGTGCCCTGAGTGTTCGCAAACTATGAACCGTGTCAACGAAGTGATCGACTGTTGGTATGACTCTGGAGCAATGCCTTTTGCGCAATGGGGATTCCCACATAAAGAAGGATCTATTGCGCAATTCGAAGCAGCGTATCCTGCTGATTTCATTTGCGAAGCTATCGATCAAACGCGTGGGTGGTTTTACACCCTGATGACAATCGGAACGTTGGTTTTCCATGAATCTTCTTACAAAACGGTTCTTTGTCTTGGCCATATTTTGGATAAAGATGGACGCAAGATGAGTAAACACCTTGGCAATGTGCTGCAACCAATTCCTTTGATGGATCAACACGGCGCTGACGCTGTCCGTTGGTACATGCTCGCTGCTGGGTCACCGTGGAGTGCTCGTCGCGTCGGTCATGAAGCGCTCTCTGACGTCGTTCGCAAAACATTGCTGACCTACTGGAACACAGTCTCATTTTTCTCGCTGTATGCAAATGCCGCGCACTATTCGCCTTCAAATAATCTAACGCTTTCAGAAGTCACCATGGATCGCTGGATCATTTCAGAATTGAATGCGTTAATTGTTAGTACCGATGCCGCGTTTGCAACTTTTGATTCTCAAGAGATTGGTCGCCAACTTGCGACATTTATTGACGACCTTTCAAATTGGTATGTTCGACGTTCGCGTCGGCGCTTCTGGGATGGCGAACCAGATGCTCTCGCAACTCTCCATCAATGTCTTAAGGTTCTCACCCAATTGATGTCCCCGCTTGTCCCATTCATTACCGAGCATGTGTGGCAATCGCTGATTAGAGTTGGAGATCCAACGGTTGCAGAGTCAGTACACCTCTCCGATTTTCCTGTTGCTGATCCTTCCATGATCGATTCAAAACTTTCTTCCTCCGTTGCGCTCTCAAGGAGATTGGTAGAACTTGGCAGAGCTGCGAGAGCTGAATCCAAAATCAAGATTCGCCAGCCTCTTGCAAGGGCTTTGGTTGCTGCGGCAGGTTGGAACGAGATGGATCTGGAGATTCGAAGCCATATTCAAGATGAACTCAATGTGCTGCGCTTAGATCCACTCGCCGATGAGAGCGACGGCCTGGTGAGTGTTACCGTGAAAGCAAATTTCAGGTCCATCGGAGCTCGCTATGGAGGGGATGTACAAGCAATAGCAAGCGCAATTGTCGCTGCCGATGCCCCAGAACTTGTTAGATCACTACGCCAAGAAGGACTTTACGCATTGCCTTATGGTGGAGGAATTGCAGAATTGCATCTTGAAGACCTCGTTATCACCGAAAGCCCAAAAGCGGGTTGGTCCGTTGTTAGCCACTCTGGTGAAAGCGTTGCGCTGGACCTTGCGCTCACTCCAGAACTCATTGAAGCCGGTCTGGCACGAGAAGTAATTCGAGCAATTCAAGAGCAACGTAAGAATTCCGGCTTTGAAATTAGTGATCGAGTCCATGTGCTGTGGAATGGCGGACCGGATCTTGCGGTAGCTATTTCCAGGTTCGGTGCGCAAGTTGCCGAAGAAGTCTTGGCGCATTCAATAATTCGTGACGAATCTCTGCCCGCTGCAAACAATGAGATTGGACTAGCGCTACTTTTGACAAAAATCTAAAGAGCGTTTGCGAGCGTCAGTGAATTCTTCTTGCAAAAGATATTAGTATTTCAGTAACAAAGAAAATCAGAATGAATGAGATATCTACTGCTACGGGACCGATGCGAAGCGGCGGGATAAATTTCCGAACGAATCTCATAATTGGATCTGTTATCGCATATACAAGTTCTGCAATGGCTAGAACCACGCCACGTGGACGCCACGATGGCGAAAAAATTCTGATGTAATCAAGTATCACGCGCGCAAAGAGTGAGATTATAAATAATTGCAACAGAAAAACTAGGACAGTTCCAACACTACTCATGCGAGCGCTCCAAATCTAGCGAGATTTAAGTCAGCTTTGATTGAAGAAACTTGCTTCTGCCGCTGCTGTTTTATTTTCTGAACTGACGCGCACATTCGCTGGCGTAAGCAGGAATACTTTTGAGGTGACTCGCTCAATACTTCCGTGTAATCCGAAAACCAGACCTGATGCAAAATCTACCAAGCGCTTACGTTCGGACTCTTCCATATCTGAGAGGTTCATCAAAACTGGTTGTCCCAATCGATAACGCTCTCCCACTGTTCGCGCTTCGTTGTAAAAACGAGGATGTATTGTAAAAATTTGATCCATCATCGGGAACGATTCCTGAACGGGAGCGGCGACAGGTGCTGCTTGATTAGCCTGAAAAGGTGCGCTTCTAACCGGTGTTGGAATCGGATTAAATGTTGGACGTGCATTTTGAGTTACCGATCGAACGCCTCGATGCGGCTCCTGTGCCACAACTACGGCCGGGGCTTCCTCCTCCTCGTCAACAAGACCGAGGTAGTTCGCAGCTTTCTTGAATACATTAGCCATGGGTTGATTTTAGACGGGCAATCCACGAGAACCGAGGATTGAACTCCCGATCCGAATATGTGTCGCACCACAGGCGATAGCGGCCTCAAAGTCCCCGCTCATACCCATTGAGAGCTGATTGAGAGAAGGGTATTGCTCCACGCAATTCTCTCTTAATTCTCTCACTTTCCTGAAGGCCATGAGGGGATCCATGCTCTGCGGAGCCACCGTCATGAAACCGACAGGTGTAATCCGTGTTTCCCTGAACAATATTTCTAAGACTCGTTTTACTTCCTTCGCATTCACCCCACCGCGATCGACCCGACCTGGCTCTAAATTAACCTGGAGAAAGTATTTTTTAACCTTACCCTCGGCCATTTGATCCACCCCAACAATGGCATCAAATTTTCGGGCATGATCCAATGAATCCAATGAATGAATCTGATCTGCCCAACTGGCAATTGATTTTATTTTACGTCCTTGAATCTGTCCTTGAAAGTGCCAGGTTGCATCGGAGGGCAATCCCTCAGATTTCAGCGCTCCTTCGTCATCCCTATTTTCGCCAAAATTTCGAATGCCCAGATCGTAAAGTATTTGGGCATCGCTAATTGGAAAATTCTTGGTTACTGCAATTAGCGTTATCCCTGATGGATCCCGCCTAGCGTTAAGTGCGGCTTTTTCAATACTTTCTACTACCTTTGTTAAATTTCCCGCGATCTCTTGGCCGCGAGTCATATAGAAATTACTCCGGCTTGTCTGCCAGGCTCTCCTCCGCGACGGTAAGAAAAGTACAGCGGATTTTCTAAAGTACAGGTTTCCACATCCACGACCGAGACATTGAGTGACTCAAGTTGAGAGCGAACTCCGCGCTGCAGGTTGAGGCAATGCTTAAAGCTGGAAGTCGAACTCTCGGGGATAAGTTCGATAAACTCTTGGTACATCTCAGGAGAGACCTCGTAACAATCACGGCAGATGCTCGGTCCAATGGTGGCTACGATGTCAGAAGCACCCAATGTGCGCATGAGCTCCACGGTCTTAATAGCAATTCCATTACTCAAACCAATTCGACCAGCATGCGCAACGCCCACAATCGCTCCGGCGCTAAATGTAATCGGCATGCAGTCGGCAGCCAGAGCAGCGATTCCAACTCCTGGGGTTGTAGTGACCAAGGCGTCACATTCAAAATCGCCATCATTCTCTTCCGCGATCATGACTAGATCACTATGAGTTTGACGCATAAAATGTAGAGAATTGAGCGCAATCGATCGCCGAAGTTTCTCACGACTAGATGGCAACTTTAAGTCACCTCCTGCGCGAGATGTAAAAAGTGTTCTTGACATCTATTTCATGAAGTCAGGAACGTCTATTTCATCCTCACTCACGAGTTCTTCAAAAGTGACACGACGCCTTTGTGTCGTCGTTACCGTAATCGTTTCGGTGTCTTCGATTCCTTCAAGTTCAAGCGCAACAGCGATGGGATCATTTGCCGCAATCGGATCGGCTTGGCCGCTTAACGCAGCTGCAGTAATTGTTGGCATAGGGGCTCGTTTTGGAGCTCCACCATCAAATCCTGCGGCGATTACCGTGATTCTGACCTCGTCACCGAGCGCGTCATCAATAACCGTTCCGAAAATGATATTTGCATCTGGATGCGCACACTTAGCAACTAACTCCGCTGCCTCGCTTAATTCAAATAATCCTAGGTCTGAACCTCCTGCAATAGAGAGGAGTACGCCTCGCGCACCATCTATAGAGGCTTCAAGCAGAGGGCTTGCTATTGCAAGTTCCGCCGCACGGGTCGCACGCGCTTCACCACGCGCAGAACCTATTCCCATAAGCGCCGAACCCGCTCCCTGCATCACGCTTTTAACGTCCGCAAAATCGAGATTGATGAGGCCAGGTGTTGTAATGAGATCGGTAATTCCTTGCACTCCCGATAGGAGAACTTGATCGGCACTCCGGAAAGCTTCAACCGCCGTTATTGAACGGTCAGAAATAGCGAGCAGTCGATCATTTGGTATGACAATTAGAGTATCAACCTCTTCACGCAACAGGTCGATTCCTTCTTCTGCTTGGATAGTCCGGTGCTTCGCCTCAAATGAAAATGGTTTTGTGACTACCCCAACGGTGAGAGCACCTAAATCTTTGGCAACTTTTGCCACTACTGGTGCACCTCCCGTACCTGTTCCGCCACCTTCTCCAGCTGTCACAAAGACCATGTCAGCCCCGCGCAATACTTCTTCAATCTCCTCGATGTGATCGAGAGCGGCTTGTCGACCTACTTCAGGAGAGGCTCCTGCGCCAAGACCACGCGTAGATTTGCGTCCAATGTCCAATTTCACATCAGCATCACTCATGATTAACTGTTGTGCATCGGTATTGATCGCGATGAACTCAACACCTTTGAGACCCGCTTCAATCATCCGATTAACTGCGTTAACCCCTCCGCCACCAATACCTACTACTTTGATAACGGCCAAATAATTTTGCGGTGTTGCCACGGTTAACCTCTCTTTGGACTCTAAATCTTTAGTCAAGACTTCGAGCACGATGAACATCTGATGCGGTAAAACTAGGGTCAGCATCCATAGCAATCAAATACCGACACGATTCTGCCGAGAGCAATGTCTAAACGAGATGTTGAGAGTTGCTACTTAACTACCGGGGTGAGTGGATTTGAAAGATCGACAGTTGTGATCTTTGCATTTTCGGGTAAGGTCAAAAGTTGGCGTAAAACCTTTACCTTAAGAGCGATATTTGAATTACTCCCCCAGTGAATTTCCAATTGCGAATATCCGGGAAGGCTCGTAGACAGCACAATTTGATCAGATGATTCAACACTTAAGCTAATGAGCTTGGCCGTGATGTCAGGCGGTGTCAACGATAAAAACGTGGCAACCGCTGCGCGGGACGTATCACTCTGATCTCCAAAACTAATAATTGGTATTCCTGATGGCGGGTTAGGTGAGTTGAAACTATATCCTTGCGAATCAAAGTATTTGGTGACCCCTGTAATGTCGAAATATTTTGCGATGGGATGATGTTCGGTAATTACAACTTTTACATCATGCGCCAACCATCTGCGATTAACTTTGATATTCGCCACCCAACTCATCCCCGCCAAATCATGGGCAATACGTTGAGTACTGACTCGCGCCATTGGCAATCCAATGTGCAAATCTTTTGGAACTATTACTGGCGTGACGAGAGCTTCATTTCCCTCCGCCGTAATTTCGATACTTCTTATCGCTAAAACTTTTGACCAGCCTAGGAAATAACCGAGTATCCCTATGAGAGCAATAACAAGAATGACGCCAGGAGCATTTCGAAAACGACGTTTACGCATTTTCGTTGGTTAAGCTCTCTTGAAATCGCTCTTCAAGAGCTTGAACTATCACTGGTGCCAGTGAGTTCACATCGCCGGCACCGAGCGTCACGATGAGATCACCTGGTTGCGCTTCATCAACGACCTTGGTTACAACATCCAGCATCGAGGGCTCGTAAAATAATGTTCCAGAAGTTGATTCGCGAGTTATCAGCTGCGACGTGACACCAGGAATGGGGACTTCACTCGCGGGGTAGATCTCCAAAACAAAAGCCAAATCAGCGAGCTCTAGAGAGTGTGCAAATTCAGGGGCAAATGCTTGGGTGCGAGAAAAACGATGAGGCTGGAAAACCACTAAAACTCGACCGGGAGCCGCATAAGCTTTCGCAGTTTCAAGAGTGACTCGTAATTCAGTTGGATGGTGACCATAGTCATCGATAACTGTTATTCCGTTTACTTTTCCCTTCAGTTCAAAACGTCGTCGTGAACCACTAAAAGACTCCAAACCGTTCATTAAGTCGTTCACGCTCGCCCCAAGTCGCTCCCCAGTTGCCAATGCGGCGGTGGCATTAAATACATTGTGCAATCCTGGAATCCTGAGGTGAAGCTCGGGCAGAACTGTGCCGGTCTTGCTTATCCGGGCATAAGACGAATTTGGTTGAAGCGCAACGTGCCTGATTTGAAAGTCGGCATCTGACGCTCCATAACTGACAATAGAAATATCTTTTCTGGTTACTCTAGTCAGCAATTCAACAACGCCGGGGTCATCCGTACACGCAACGACAAAACCACCGCTCTGGATCGTATTAATAAACTTCAGAAAAATAATAAAAAGATCTTCGAGCGTCGCAAAGTGGTCAACATGATCTAGTTCTAGATTGGTAATAATCGCGCCGTATGGGTGATAGGCGGTAAAGGAACCGTCCGACTCATCCGCCTCTGCTACGAATATATTGCCGCTTCCCAAATGGGCATTAACACCGGAACTATTTATTAATCCGCCAATCGCGAAGGAAGGATCTAATCCGGCACTTTGAAGTGCGACTGTAAGCATGGAAGTTGTCGTAGTTTTTCCATGAGTGCCAGCAACAGCAACCGAGCGCTTGCCGACCATGAGCAGCGCCAGCGCTTCCGCTCGAGTGAGAATTTGTACCCCATTTTCGCGAGCAGATACCACTTCGGGGTTGTTAGTGGATATGGCGCCAGAAGTAACGAGAATGTCTACCCCGGCAATATTTGACGCATCATGGCCGACAAAAATTGTTGCGCCAAGTGCTACAAGTGATTGAGTGATTGCCGTATCTTTTACATCGCTCCCGCTAATCGAAAATCCCGCAGAGAGCATGATCCGAGCAATCCCGGACATTCCTGCTCCACCGATCCCAACGAAGTGGATTTTCTTCCCTTTCAGAAGCGCGGGGTTATTCATGATCTAATACTTTCAGAATTTGTTCGGCGATTTGTTCGCTCGCATCGACCTGGAAATCTAAGCGCGAATCGCCTTGCCGCCACCTCTTCGCTTCAACCATGAGCCGAGATATATTGTGTATCAACCACTCTGGCGTGAACTCTTCATTCTTCACGAGTTCTCCCCCGCCGCGCGCAACAGAAACCTGAGCGTTAAACGCCTGCTCTCCATTTCCAATCGGGAGTGGAACAAAAAGTGTAAAAATTCCAAGCACGCCTGTTTCGAACACAGTGACTGCGCCGCTTCTAGAAATGGCTAAGTCACAGGCAGCATACGCTCGTGCCATATCATCAATATATGGGAGCGGTAAGTATCCAGCTTGGGCTTTTGGTAGTTGATTCTTCGCTCCTACAGCATGAATAACTTGAAATCCAAGAGTAGAAATATCACGCTGGACTTCTGAAATGGTTTTGTTGAATTTTGTCGAACCGAGTGATCCTCCGAATACGAGAATGGTGCCCGCATCTGGATCTAAATTGAGCGACAACCGTGCCTGCTTCTTAGCGCGATCACGTTCCGCTGGACTCAAACCAGCGAGTTCAAGTATCGATGCGCGGAGGGGGATACCAACAACGCGAAGATTGCCCTGCGAAAATGCCCCGAGCATAGTCGCACCACATCTGATGGCTAATTTGTTTGCCATTCCCATTTTGGCATTTGCCTCATGGGCCACAATTGGAATTTTTGCTTTGCGCGCTGCGAGATAAGCCGGTGCCGCAACATAGCCACCAAATCCGACGACTAGATCTGCGCCCTCCAAGAATTTCTGAGTCTGGTGCAGCGTCTTCCTAAATCGAAAAGGCCACTTTATTAAATCCCCGTTTATTCGCCGCGGAAAAGGAGTCTTGTCAATTAATTGAAGCGGGAAATTTGCGGCAGGTACCAAGGTGTTTTCCACTCCCCCAGTCGTTCCAATGAAAACCGCTTCGATCTCAGGGTGCCTATTTCGAAGAAATTGCGCAACCGCTAATGCCGGTTCAACATGCCCAGCCGTCCCTGCGCCTGCAAAAATAACTTTCGCCATTCTTAGGATTTCTTACGTGACTTGATGGCGCTTTTTACCCGGGGATCTCGCCTGGAGACATTAAGTACGTATCCAATTCCCAAGAAATTCGCAATCAGTGATGAACCGCCATAGCTAATAAATGGAAGCGTAACTCCAACAACTGGTAGTACGCCAATATCGGAGCCGATATTTACAATCACCTGCATCATCAGCCACGCGCCTATTCCGGCGCAGGCATAACGAGCGAAAAGATCCTTAGTCTGCATAGCGGTACGGAAAATCCCGTAGATCAGGGCCGCGTAAAGAAACAGGACAACCAGAGTTCCTAAAAGCCCAAGTTCTTCGCCGACAACCGAAAAAATAAAATCGGTATGCGCTTCAGAAAGATTTCCCCACTTTTGCCTGCTGGCTCCAAGTCCTACACCAAAAAGTCCGCCGCTAGCCAATCCCATAACTGAGTGCGCAGGTTGCCAACCGGCGAGTTTATAAACAGAGGGAGCAAATGGATTTAACACCGCCGCAAACCTATGTAATCGGTACGGGGCGACAGCAACCATGCCAACTACTCCTAAAACCGCGAGGGCTCCAAGCACGATAAAGTGTCGAACCGGCAGTCCGCTCACGAAGAGCATCGTCGAAATAATTCCCAGAATAATAACGGTGGTTCCCAAGTCGCCACCTTTAAGTATGAGTGCAAGTACCGGTACTGTACCGACGAGTACAAAACTAATGTGACGAAGAGCAGATCGGTGTTCCACTGTTTCGTCAAACTTACGTAACTGCCCAGCACACCAAAGAATCAAACCGATTTTTGCAAATTCTGAAGGTTGCATCGTGAATCCACTAAAGTGAATCCAGTTCGTATTCCCATTCACTGTTAATTTCAAACCTGGTACCAAAGGCAAACATAGGACAAGTAAGGAGAGCAGGAGCGAGAGCCGTGTGACTCGATCCCATATCCGAGTTTTCCAGTGTGAAACCAGCAAGAGAATGAGAACTGAAATAACAAAAAATAATAATTGCTTAAAGAAGATTGAATAAGTTGATCCGGATTGCTGAAGTGAAACCACACTCGACGCGGAAAGCACCATAACAATTCCAAGAGCGGATAAGAATGTCAGCGCACCGATCATGAGGTAATAAGGCGCATCTGCACGTTGCAAATAATTTGAGTATTTTTGGCGTCTCGTAGTTGCCTGGATGCTCATCGCCCGACCAACTCTCTAACCGTCTCAACAAACTTTTCCCCGCGATCGGCGTAGTCGTTAAATTGATCCATTGAAGCACATGCTGGAGCAAGCAAAACGGTATCGCCAGCGGTCGCCAACTCCTTCGCCTTCAAAACTACGTTCCGCATTAACTCCTGGGAGTCGCCGTTAAACGGCATGATGAAATACGGAATACTTGGAGCATATTTGGAAAGTGCCGCAGCGATAATAGGTGCATCTTGTCCCATAAGAATTGCGGATTTAATGCGAAGCGCGCAGCGTTCGATCAAAGGTCCCATCTCTGCACCTTTTGCTAACCCGCCAGCAATCCAAATTGAGGAGAGATGTGCCAACAGAGCGGCAGCGGCGGCATGCGGATTCGTTGCCTTCGAATCATTGACCCAAGAGATTCCATCCTTTTCGAGAACAAGTTCCAGCCGGTGACGGTCCAGGGTGAAATTCTGCAAACCTGTCCGGATCTCTTCATGCGAAATTCCGATTGCGAGAGCAAGCCCAGCAGCTGCCATCGCATTTGAAACATTATGTGGAACTGTGGGGCGAATATCTGAAAGTTGCGCAAATTCGGTCGCAAGAGCGGGG
>CAIYQS010000066.1 GCA_903928395.1 uncultured Actinomycetes bacterium
ATTACCTCAGAGATATTCCGCTTAACTTTCAAGTATCCGGAAATGCTCGCCCAAAGCGCTCCAACAGCCATGGCTGTAAAGATGATGAGTGGC
Organism: uncultured Actinomycetes bacterium; assembly: GCA_903928395.1. Lineage (GTDB taxonomy): Bacteria > Actinomycetota > Actinomycetes > Nanopelagicales > Nanopelagicaceae > PALSA-747. Next base: position 94 of record CAIYQS010000066.1, read on the forward strand.
AGCTCAAAATAAACAGGAAGGTGGGTTGATCCCCCAACCACCGCCGCAAAGAAAATTGCTAAGCGATATTGCCCATCAATTCCAATATTAAATAGCAGCATTCGGAAACCAATTGCCGCGGCTACTCCTGCTAAATAGTATGCGATCGTTTGGTTTAACTCCGCGACAACGTTTGCCGGTTGAAAACCATAAGAAATAATTAGGTGGAAGGTAGAAAGTGGTGGAGCCCCTTTGATGAGCAAAATAATGGAAACGACAAGGAGTGAAAAGAGAATCGCGAAGACTGGAGCGATAATTGCCCAGTAAAATTGCTTCAATTTTTTCATGCGATTTTCTCTCCAGTCATTGCCAAACCGAGTTGCTCAGGTGTTGTCAGGTGCGGATCTAAATAATCAACAATGGTTCCTCGAAAAATTACTGCAATTCGATCCGACAATTGGAAAAGTTCGTCCAAATCTGCCGATACGAGCAGTACTCCTGCTCCCTGTAACCGAGCCTCAATCAGGTGATCCCATATAATTGCTTGCGCCCCTACATCAACTCCACGAGTAGGTTGGGCAGCGATTAACAACTTCAACTCCCCTGCCATCTCACGCCCGACGATGAATTTTTGTTGATTTCCTCCTGACAAAGCGCTCGCCCGCACGTTGATGCTCGGAGTGCGGACATCAAAATCTTTTACGATTCGTTCGGCATCTTTCTTCGCAGCTCCTTTATCAATCCAACGGCCATCAGACATCGGCTCAGTTTTTTGATGACCCAAAATTCGATTTTCCCAGAGCGGTGCAGGCATCAATAAACCATCCCGTTGTCGATCTTGCGGAATATACCCAACTCCAGCATCGCGAATTTTGCGCGTCGTGGATTTGTGGGTATCAATCCCAACGGTCAAAACATTTCCGGCTACGGGCTTTCCTAGTCCCATAATCAATTCAATTAATTCGGATTGACCGTTTCCTTCAACGCCAGCTAAGCCAAGAATTTCGCCTGCGAAAATATCGAGATTTACGTTGTGAAGAACTTCTCTCCCAGTGCGATCGTCAAAAGTTGCTCCCTTAATTTCCAGCACTTTATCTAACATAGGCGGCTTTGCTGCAGGCCGTGGTGATGGAAGTTCCCCACCAATCATGTACTCGGCTAGCTCTTTCTTATTAGTGTTTTTAGGGCTTAAAGAGACAACTGTGGTCCCCCGACGCATGACAGTAATCTCATCTGCGATAGCCAAAACCTCGTCAAGCTTGTGCGAAATGAAAAGAATGGTCAGTCCATTGTGGGTGAGAACTCGTAGATTCTCGAAGAGGTCATCCACCTCCTGAGGTACAAGTACGGCAGTTGGTTCATCTAATATCAATATTTCCGCGCCTCTGAAGAGAACTTTCGCGATTTCTACTCTTTGTCGCCCACCTACACCTAGATCTGCCACAAGTTCATCAGGATGAATCGCCAAACCATATGTATCAATTATTTTATTTAGCTTTTCGCGTGCGGCATCATAATCAACGATGAATTTTGCTTTCATTGGTTCAGAACCGAGGACAATATTCTCTAGGACGGTTGCATTATCCGCCAACATGAAGTGCTGGTGAACCATGCCTATTCCAAGTTGTATGGAATCTTGAGGTGACTTAATATGCGCCAATTTTCCATTGACCGTGATCGAGCCAGCATCTGGGCGAACCATGCCGTACAAGATTTTCATGAGCGTCGATTTACCGGCGCCATTTTCACCAATAATCGCGTGAATGCTTCCCTTTACAATGGAGATATCTA
>CAIYQS010000067.1 GCA_903928395.1 uncultured Actinomycetes bacterium
AAGTTCGCAATATATTTAATGATGATTCAAAGGGAGAGTTATGGGATTAATTTGTGCAGAGTGGACGATTGTTTCATCTAAAGGTGCCCTCTTCTTGGATCGCGATGGTGTCGTAATTAAGGATCAAGGCTATGTAAATTCGGCGGATCGAACTGAATTTATACCAGAGTCCATCGAAGCAATTAAGATTGCAAGAAATCATGGCCTTCAAGTTTTTATTGTGACAAATCAAGCTGGTGTCGCCAGAAATTATTTTTCCGAAATCCAATGTAGGGACTTCAATCTCTGGATAATGCAAACACTAGAAAGCAAAGGCGCGTTAATTGATGAGTTGGTTTACTGTCCTTCACATCCAGAATTTTCAATGAACTCTGTCAGATGCGTTTGCAGGAAGCCTGATTCTGGAATGTTGGACTATTTGATTTCAAAGTGGAATATAAATAAAGAAAAATCTTTAATTCTCGGTGATAAGCAATCAGATTGCGAAGCTGGATCAAAGGCTGGAGTAAAGGCAATATTGATTAATAAACCAGTTGATATATTGAACGCGGTGAATGAACATGTCCTAAATTCTGGCATTCTTACATCTTTTGATATAAACTCAAATCTATGAATCCAGATTACAACCTAGATGCCGATTTTAGTGAATTGCTGGTAAACCTATCCACATTTAAGAATCAAATTTCTCATATTCAGAAATGCGGAAAAATTGCATCCGATTCTCTACTTGGTGGCGGCACGTTGTTTTTTTGTGGGAACGGTGGATCGGCCGCAGATTCACAACATTGGGCGGCTGAACTGACAGGACGATTCTTATTTGAAAGAAATCCGATTAGGGCGGTTGCCCTGACTGTAGACACTTCAGCGCTCACCGCAATTGGAAATGATTTTGGATTTGAGCATATTTTTTCCCGACAAATTTTAGGTTTGGCCAAGCCAAATGATGTATTGGTGGGGATAACGACGAGCGGCAACTCTCGGAATGTAGTGGAAGCTGCCAAATCCATGAAAAGTGTTGGAGGGAAAGTTATTGCATTTTCAGGTCCCATGCATGGCGAAATCGACGAATTTGCAGATGGAGTTATTAATTGTCCGGGATCTCGAACTGACTTAATTCAAGATATCCAAGTTTTACTTGGGCACTCTTTCTGTAAAGTTGTCGAACAACTAGTTGTTGAAAGCACAAAATAGATGTCAAGAATCATGGTTACTGGCGCCTCAGGACTAGTAGGGTCTTCAATTACACGCAGACTTTCTACCAGTGATAATGAAGTTTTTGGGCTCACATCACGTGATTGCGACCTGCGGGATCCAAGTCAAGTTAAAGAAGTATTTGACAAAATTGACCCGGAAATTTTGATTCTAGCTGCCGCAAGAGTTGGAGGTGTGCTAGCAAATTCAACGTATCCCGCAACTTTCCTTGTAGACAACTTGTTGATGGAAGCCAATGTTCTCAACTGGGTTAGGCTGTCAAAAAACGTATCACAGGTAATTTTTATAGGGAGTTCTTGCATATATCCGTTAAATGCACCACAACCTCTCGAACCGAGTTCGCTTATGACGGGGCCTCTAGAGCCAACAAATAGGTGGTATGCCCAAGCTAAGCTTGCAGGGATTTATGGTATTGAAGGATTGAAAATTGAGTACGGAATCGCGGGTACTTCGATATTGCCAACTAATCTCTATGGGCCAGGCGATAACTTCCATGAACTAGATGGACATGTGCTGCCTAGTCTCCTCAGACGCTTTTATGAAGCTCAAGTGAATGATTTGCCCGAGGTTGTTGTTTGGGGATCAGGAAATCCTCA
>CAIYQS010000068.1 GCA_903928395.1 uncultured Actinomycetes bacterium
CGGAAGCTGCACTTAAGTCATACACGGCGCAACTCAATGACGCACGTGGTGAAGCTCAGGTCATTCGTGAAGAAGCTCGAGTTCAGGGAGCAGCAATCATCGAAGATCTTCGGGGTCGTGCTCAAGAAGAAGCAAACAGAATCACAGCAGCAGCTCGCGCTTCGATCGAGGCAGAGCGGCAACAAGCAATCGCTTCTTTGCGCCATGAAGTTGGTGCACTAGCGACCGAGTTAGCATCCAAAATTGTCGGAGAGGCACTTGATGATCAAGTTCGCCAATCTGGAATTGTTGATCGCTTCCTTTCTGAGTTGGAGAAGAGCGAAAAGTGATCTCATTAGGTGGTAATAGTCGTCAATCGCTCGCGAGCCTTCGCGATGTCTTAGATGAGAAGCTACAAGGCTTATCAGCTGCCGACTGCACTGCCGTTTCAACAGATCTCTTTACAGTTCTAAATTCACTTAATTCATCCATCGGACTTCGTCGGGCGCTCACTGACCCTTCACGAGATGTGCAGGCTAAGTCAGTCTTGGTGAATGAGATTTTTGGAAGTGTGATTTCGAAGCGAGTTCTCTCAATACTTATAGAGGCCGTATCAGTGCGTTGGTCATCCCCGGTAGATGTTGCCAGCGCAATTGAACAACTCGCCATCGAAGCCGAAGCTACTGCGGCAAATGCCGAAGGAGTTTTAGATCGCGTTCAAGATGAACTCTTTGTATTTAGTCGGTCGCTTGGTACCAATCAAGAACTTCGATTGATACTCGGCGATCGCCTTGGATCCGCAGAAGGAAAGCAGCAGTTAATTGCATCTCTTCTTGGAGACAAAGCCGCACCATCAACCGTGCGTTTGTTGACTCACCTCGTAAATGGTCTTGCATGGCGCAGCATCGATGCCGTGGAGGAAATTTACATTGATGCAGTTGCAGCTCGCCGTAACCGATTGATTGTTTTGGTTAGCACGCGCTCACCACTGTCCGCAGCGCAGACCGAAAAATTATCTAAAGTTATGTCCAAGCAAGTGGGACAACCGGTTCACCTGAATTTTCATATCGATCCATCAATAATTGGCGGGGTATCAATTCGATTCGCCGATGAAATTGTTGATGGAACAATCAGCACCCGTTTAGCAGAAGCTGGTCGAGCACTAGCGGTTTAAGTTTTCTCCGGTCAGCGACTGTCTGACAGGGGATTTAGTTAGAGGAGAAGAAGATGGCCGAACTCACGATCAGTCCCGAAGAAATTCGCGATGCCCTGGCGAAGTATGTTGCTGCATACAACCCCAGCACTGCGGCACGGGATGAAGTAGGCACAGTTACCGAGGCGGGCGATGGAATTGCTCGCGTTGAAGGACTTCCTTCAACGATGACCAACGAACTTTTAAAGTTCGAAAATGGCACCCTTGGACTGGCGCTCAACCTTGATATCCGCGAGATCGGTGTCGTTATTCTTGGTGAGTTCACTGGTATCGAAGAAGGCACATCCGTTCGCGGAACTGGCGAAATCCTTTCTGTTCCAGTCGGAGACAATTTCCTAGGTCGTGTTGTTGATCCGCTTGGACGCCCTATTGATGGCAAAGGCGAGATCAAGGCAGAAGCAATGCGTGCTCTAGAACTTCAAGCACCTTCTGTTGTTCAGCGTCAACCTGTTAAAGAGCCGCTTCAAACTGGAATCAAGGCCATTGATGCAATGACCGCTATCGGTCGCGGACAGCGCCAATTAATTATCGGAGATCGCCAGACTGGTAAGACTGCAATCGCGATTGACACGATTATTAACCAGAAAGAAAACTGGCTTTCCGGAGATCCAAAGAAGCAAGTGAAGTGTATTTATGTCGCAATTGGCCAGAAGGGCTCAACTATTGCCTCCGTTAGAGGTGCACTAGAAGAAGCCGGCGCAATGGAATACACCACGATCGTGGCTTCTCCTGCATCAGACCCAGCAGGTTTCAAATATTTGGCTCCTTACACCGGTTCCGCAATCGGGCAGCACTGGATGTATGCCGGCCAACATGTATTGATTATTTTTGATGATCTTTCCAAGCAAGCTGAGGCTTACCGTTCAGTCTCCCTCTTGTTGCGTCGTCCACCAGGTCGCGAGGCTTATCCTGGAGACGTCTTCTATTTACACTCACGTCTACTTGAACGTTGTGCCAAACTCTCCGATGAACTCGGTGGCGGATCGATGACTGGCTTGCCAATTATTGAAACTAAGGGAAATGACGTTTCAGCATTCATTCCTACCAACGTAATCTCAATTACTGATGGTCAGTGCTTCCTCGAAACTGATCTTTTCAACGCTGGTGTGCGTCCCGCAATTAACGTAGGTATTTCGGTATCTCGCGTAGGTGGATCCGCCCAGACAAAGGCAATCAAAAAGATTGCTGGTCGTTTGCGCTTGGACTTGGCGCAATATCGTGAACTCGAAGCCTTCGCCGCATTCGGATCCGATTTAGATGCAGCCTCAAAGGCTCAGCTCGAGCGTGGTGCTCGGATGGTCGAACTTCTGAAGCAAGGTCAATACTCGCCTTATTCCATTGAACGCCAAGTGGTTTCAATTTGGGCTGGTACATCTGGAAACATGGATTCGGTTGCAGTCTCTGATATCCGACGTTTCGAGCGCGAATTCCTGGATTTTGTTGCGCTTTCCCATCCAACGATCTTGGAAGTTATCTCCACAACTGGTGAATTATCCGAAGACACAATCGCTGCGCTCCAGAAGGCGATCGATGCCTTCAAGGGTCAGTTTGGTGCAGGTAACTAACTAAATCATGGGCGCTCAACTTCGTATTTATCGCCGCCGAATGCGTTCGGTTAAGGCGACTAAAAAAATTACGCGTGCGATGGAGTTAATCTCTTCTTCGCGCATTGTTAAAGCGCAACAACGCGTCAGAGCCACTTCTCCATATACCCTCGAAATAACCAACGTCGTCAACTCAATAGCCGCATATTCCAATACCGAGCACCCCTTGATTTCGGCGGTTGCAAATCCACGTCGAGCAGCCGTGTTGATCATTACGGCGGACCGAGGCATGGCTGGGGCTTACTCAAACGCAGCTATTAAGGAAGGCGACCTCTTGATCTCTGGGTTGAAGGCTAAGGGATTAGCTGTTGATACCTATCTAGTGGGTCGTAAGGCGGTTAACTTTTATAAATTCCGCGATCGGGCAATTTCAGGATCCTGGACTGGATTCTCTGACAACCCAACCTTGGATAACGCTCGCGAGGTTTCCGCAACGCTGATCACCGCATTTCTCTCGGATACGGATAGCGCTGGCGGAGTGGATGAGCTTTACGTTGTTTATACCGAATTTAAATCCATGATTACGCAAACGCCTGTGTCGGTAGCTTTCTTGCCATTAAGCGCACCACAAAGCGATCAACCACGTGGAATCATGGCGATGTACGATTTTGAATCAAGTGCCGAAACCGTTTTAAATGCGCTGCTTCCTCGTTATGTCGAAGCGCGTGTTTTTAATGCAATGTTGCAATCAGCTGCGTCTGAACATGCCGCTAGACGACGTGCCATGAAATCAGCGACTGATAACGCAGATGAATTGATTAAATCGCTTACCCGACTCGCCAACGCGGCTCGGCAAGCTGAAATTACGCAAGAACTTAGTGAAATTGTCGGTGGCGCAGAAGCGCTCGCCTCAGCTAGCGCAGGGAGTGAATAATGTCAGAGTCAACCAACTTGGCCGGAAAGCAAGGTCGCGTCGTCCGAGTAATCGGTCCAGTCGTAGATATTGAATTTCCTGCAGATGCTATGCCAGCAATCTTTAATGCGCTCACCCTAGAAGTGACGCTTTCAGGTGAAAAGCGCACTCTCACACTAGAGGTAGCACAACACATTGGCGACAACGTCGTGCGTGCAATTTCGATGCAACCAACTGACGGAATGGTTCGCGGTTCATTCGTGACCGATACCGGCTCGCCAATCATGGTTCCAGTCGGAGATGTCACCAAAGGTCACGTATTCAACACCCTCGGAGAGTCACTCGATGTCCCAACCGCTTCCTTGGATATCAAAGAGCGCTGGCCAATTCACCGTACCGCTCCCGACTTTGACCAACTTGAGTCAAAGACCGAGATGTTCGAAACCGGTATCAAAGTTATTGATCTCCTAACTCCTTACGTAAAGGGTGGAAAGATCGGGCTATTTGGTGGCGCTGGTGTTGGTAAAACTGTTTTGATTCAAGAGATGATTTATCGCGTAGCTGAAAACTTTGGTGGCGTATCAGTATTCGCCGGAGTCGGAGAGCGTACCCGTGAAGGAAACGACCTCTTCCTTGAAATGACCGAAACTGGCGTTATCAACAAGACTGCATTGGTCTTCGGACAGATGGATGAACCACCTGGAACTCGTCTGCGCGTTGCACTTTCAGCGCTCACCATGGCTGAATATTTCCGTGATGTGCAAAACCAAGATGTTTTGCTCTTCATCGACAACATCTTCCGCTTTACGCAAGCAGGCTCTGAAGTTTCGACGCTCTTGGGACGTATGCCTTCTGCCGTGGGTTACCAACCAACGCTTGCAGATGAAATGGGCCAACTTCAAGAGCGCATTACTTCTACTCGCGGTCACTCGATTACTTCGATGCAGGCTATTTATGTACCTGCCGACGACATCACCGACCCTGCTCCGCACACAACCTTCGCCCACTTGGATGCAACGACGGTGTTGTCACGTCCAATTTCTGAACTTGGAATTTATCCAGCTGTAGATCCGCTTGACTCGACTTCACGGATTTTGGATCCGCGCTACATCGGAGAACACCACTTCCGTGTTGCTAACCGCGTAAAGCAGATTCTGCAGCGGTATAAGGATCTTCAAGACATCATCGCCATTTTGGGTATTGATGAACTTTCAGAAGAAGATCGAATTTTGGTGGGTCGCGCTCGTCGTATTCAGCGTTTCTTGTCGCAGAATACTTTCGTCGCAAAGGTCTTCACCGGTCTAGACGGTTCCTTTGTTCCACTCTCTGAAACCATTGAAGCTTTTGAAGCTGTTGCAGATGGTAAGTATGACCATGTTCCAGAACAAGCCTTCTTTATGTGCGGTGGTTTAGCTGATGTTGAGCGCCGCGCAGCTGAGTTGGCGCAATCGGCAAAGGCCTAATACGTGTCCGCCGCAAAACTCACAGTAGAAGTAGTCTCACCCGAAAAACTTATTTGGTCGGGTGAGGCAACAATGGTTTCTGCGAAGACTTTGGACGGAAATATTGGAATTTTGGTTGACCACATCTCACTCTTAGGTGTTTTAGAACCTGGTGTCGTAAGTATCAAGGGCGCTGATGGTTCGGTAGAAGATTTTAATATGGCAGATGGTTTTATCTCGGTAAATAAAAATCGAGTTTCAATTCTCGGAGAACAAGCTAAATAATTTCGATTTCTGCGCCTAGCTCGCGAAGATCTTCCGCAAAATTTGGATAACCGCGTTCGATATGGAACGCGTCTTCAACGATGGTTACTCCTTCGGCAACAAGAGCGGCTAAAACCAATCCAGCCCCGGCCCTGATATCCGTGGCTATCACCGGTGCCCCAGAGAGAAGCGGGACCCCCGAAATCGCGGCGTGATGGCCGTCAACGGTGATATTGGCTCCAAGCCGACGCAACTCATTAACGAACATGAATCGTGCCTCAAAGACGTTCTCGGTCACCATTGCGCTGCCCTGCGCGATTGAATTGAGTGAGATCGCCATTGGTTGTAAATCGGTAGGAAATCCTGGATAGGGGAGCGTCGCAACATCTATCGCTATTGGACGATGGTCCATTTTCACTCTGAAACCATCTGTCGTTGATGTAATGACCGCGCCAGCCGCAACTAATTTATCGAGCGGGATTTCTAAATGATCCGCCCGGCCGCCCTTAATAGTGATGTCTCCCTGAGTCATAGCGGCGGCAAAAGCCCAAGTTCCAGTGACAATTCGATCAGGAAGCGTGGAGTGAGTGGCCGCATGCAAGGTTTTGACCCCATCAATTACAAGCGTCGAACTACCTAAGCCCTCAATCTGCGCACCCATGGCAATGAGGTATTCACCCAGGTCGCTAATGTCGGGCTCGCGGGCGACGTTGTACAAAGTTGTTCTTCCCGTTGCGAGAACGGCCGCGGTCATCAAGTTTTCGGTGGCACCTACGCTTGGAAAAACTAGTTCAAACTCGGCTCCGACCAATCCATTTGGAGCGGTGGCGATGATGTAACCGTGTTCAAATTTAATGGTCGCACCCAGGGCTTCTAATCCAGCAATATGAAAATCAAGTCCACGAGAGCCAATAGCGTCTCCACCAGGGAGTGAAATTTCTGCGATTCCCACTCGGGTGAGAAGTGGTCCCAGAACATTGATAGACGCCCGCATTTTTCTGACGAGTTCATATTCGGCCTTGTGGCCTGGCTCCGACGGGACATCTATAGCCATGGTAAGAGTTGCGCGATCGTAACTAATTGTGCAGCCCAAGCGCGTTAAGAGATCTGACATGATTTCGACATCCGCAATTTGGGGGACGTTGTGCAGGATGTTTTTGCCTGGAGCCAGTAGCGAGGCGGCCATCAACTTGAGCGCCGAATTCTTTGCGCCCGTCACTCTTACTTCGCCAACTAACCGTACAGGGCCGTGAATGCGAAGCGAAGCTGAACTTTCCGCCAAGCTTCACCTCCATCAATTCCGAACCTTATTTGAGTGGTCTCATAGTAGTTGCTCTAATAGGCTCATCCCATGGTTAATTTAACGCGGATTTATACCAAAACTGGTGATGATGGAACAACATCGCTAGGAGATATGAGTCGCACCTCAAAGAATGACCCGCGCTTAGAAGCTTACGCTGATGTGGATGAGGCTAACTCTGCGATAGGCGTAGCGCTTTCACTCGGGGCAATTGCGGATGAATCGGTCAAGGTACTTCTGATTCGCGTGCAGAATGATCTTTTTGACGTTGGAGCAGATTTATCAACACCTGTTATTGATGAACCTAAGGTTGAACCGCTTCGGGTGACTGAAGAGCAAATCACCTATCTTGAAAATCAAATTGATAGCTATAACCAGGAACTTTCAGAGTTGCGATCATTTGTCCTCCCATCTGGAACTCCTGCGGCGTCTTTATTGCATGTGGCTAGAACGGTAACAAGGCGTGCAGAGCGATCGACGTGGCACGCAATTCACTCTTTTGGCGCCGGAGTAAATCCGTTAACCGCCAAGTACCTCAACCGGCTTTCGGATTTGCTCTTTGTTTTGGCTCGCCATGCAAATCGTGAAGAAGGAGACGTTCTTTGGGTTCCAGGCGCTCATCGCTAACCCGCCATTAAGAATTGGTTGGAGAAGGTGAAGGCGTTGGAGCGGAACTTGGTGCAGGGACAAAGGTAGTACTCGGCACCGGATCAGTTGATGGCCCTATCCCACATAGTGCATGAATTGCTGTAAACATGATTCCAGAATGTAGCGGAACCGGGCTCACCAAAAATATAGTTTGAATCGTTTTTGCGGCAGCGCCGCTTTGGTAAGTGGTTAAATCTCCGAGAGTTACTCTCCCATCTGGACTGGAAGAATCATTTCCGGTCATAGTTGAAGAAATCCGCCACCACGTGCATTTCTGGGTGGACCCCACAAGAATTGCCGCACAGGCAAATGCCGGAGCGGAAGGATTCTTTGGATCAAGTGCGCAACTATTAATTTTTGCCGTCGGATCCTTCATTGCAGAAAGAAGTCCAATTAATTCTTGACCTGTCGGGACGCGCGCATAAGCGGTTCCAATAGACGTGTAACCAGACGGAGGCCACTTTATTTTGGGCGATGGTTGAACCTTCTTAGGAACAATTTTGCGAGCCACATATTTTTTCACAGCGACTTTCTTTTTTACCGGCGCAACAGCCTTTTTCTTGGCCGGTGTGGCCACTTTCTTTTTAGTCGGTGTAACCACTTTCTTTTTAGTCGGTGTAACCACTTTCTTTTTAGTGGGTGTAACCACTTTCTTTTTAGTGGGTACAACAGCTTTTTTCTGCGTTGGAGTCTTAGTTATTTTTGACTTGGGTGTTGCCACTTTTGTGGCAGTTACCTTTGGTTTTGGGGTCGCTGCGCTCACTTGTGATATTCCGATAAATTGCAGCAGCACCAAAACCGCCGCAACTTTTCGAAAATTCACTGTCGAGACCATTTAAAGGAACGCGCCGCCAAGAACGTTCCGGCTATTAGCCAAGCGGTTAAAACAATTGCAATTTTGCCGATCTCCCATTTGTGGGCGACTTCCTGTAAGGCAAAATTATTAGGGAGAAAGACCGAGCGCATTCCCTGCGTAAGCCACTTGAGCGGAAA
>CAIYQS010000069.1 GCA_903928395.1 uncultured Actinomycetes bacterium
ACTGTGCGTTCTTCTAGGTCAGGATCGAGAATGACCATGATTTCATAATGACGCATGCGTTAACCCCACCTCCTCTGGACTAAAGCGGCCGTGGGATTTCCACGGCAGGAGGGTTACTGCTCCTACCTTGGAAAGGACGGGTGCCCTGAACATGTAGGAAGGGTAAGCCTAACTCCCCACGTCAGATAGGAGAAATTCCTCCTCTTGTGGGGCAAAATCCCGTGTGGATAAGAGGATTTTGTAGGCAAAAAAGAGGCTAGCGCTAATTCTGATAAAAATCGCCATGGCGTACCACTTTGGGGGAAGTGCAAACTGAGCTCCGGCATAGCCACCCAGATACTCCCAAATCGCGAAGTGATAAATAGCCTCGCTACCCTGCCAGATCCAAAATGCGGCACGATCCCCGTCATCAGTCAATGCGATGACCGCCAATGGAGCTAACCACAGGACATATTGCGGAGAATAAACTTTATTGAGGGCGGTAAAAAGAGCAACGAAAATGAATGCGATCTGTGCCAGAGTCGGAATCGTTTTTCTACGAAGTAAACGAATAGAAATCGCAGCGGAAACCAGAATAAAAATCGCAATCCAGTACAAATTAATATCTCGTGGATTGATATTGAAAATATTGAGCGCTTGCCACAATGAACCGAGATCCGCCGGTCTACTTTCGTTTAATTTAAAGAACCGCCACCAGCCCTTCGGTGTTGTAATTGCAAAAGGAGCATTTATGACAATCCATATGGCAATAGTTTGAATGAGGTAGCGCGCAGCGAACTTTATTTCCTGACGGTGAATAAAAATAGTGACGATTGGTATTAAAAGAATAATGGGAAAGAACTTAGTGGCAATTGAAATTGCAAGAACCGTTGAACTTAAACCATACCGCTTGCGATCGAACCAATAAATTGCAGCTAACGCCGTTATAACTCCCCACAAATCCCAATTTATATACATGGAGGCAATTACCGCGGGTAGAAGTGGCAGTAAGTACCATCTCTTTGGATTGATTCTGGAGACCAGAACCGAAGTTCCAATAAATAGTAGAGCCAACAAGACAATGTTAATAAGAAAATAATATTTATCGGAAAATGTACCTCGAGGGGTAATGAGTGCGGTCGCCCACATCACCATGCCTGTTAAGGGAGGATACTCAACAGAATTTGTGGCGCTCGAATAAGGCCAGATGTGATCAACCAGACCGCGAGCATCGAATAGGGCGGGTAAATCGCTGTAACACTCATGTACATCAACACCAACTCCAGTCCAGTTGGAGTTATAGCAATGATCAAATTTTACAACTGATAAGAGCGCGGCAAAGAGGGCAAGGGCAATGACGGCTTTGGTCGTGAAAGAAAGCCTCACTTTTTTTCCGATTTTTTACTTCTTCTTTTTAGGTGGTGGTGCCGGAGTTGGTTTTGGAGTTATAGCCAAATGAGGATCTAACGTAGGTACCGCACTTTGCATTGGAGTTGGATCAACGCCTCCGATATTTGCAGCTGGCGGGAAATCAATAATGGGAACGTGCACTAAAGCCTGGCGCATGTAATAGTCCCAAATTTTCGCAGGGAAAGAGCCACCCGTGACTGCGTTAAGTCCACCAATTCCATTGAGCGATTGTGAAGCGTTATCTCTAAAGAGCGCAACGCTGGTTGCCATCTGCGGTACATATCCATTGAACCAGGCGCTGGCGTTATCAGTTGTTGTACCAGTTTTTCCAGCACTTGGCCGGCCAAGGTCGGCAACGGCGCCTGAGGCAGTTCCATATTGCGTCACAGTTTGAAGGGCTGTTGATAAATCAGCCATTACATCACTAGCAAAAACCTGATTGGTCTGTGGTTGGGCTTGATACAGAATGCCTCCGTTGTCACCAATAACTTGCGCGACAATGTAAGGCTTTGCATAAATCCCTTGCGCGGCAAATGTCGCGTAGGCAGAAGCAAGGTCTATAACGTGCGGACTTGCGACTCCAAGTGTTACCGAAGGTCCGTTAACCAACTGCACTGACGTTGGAATTCCTGCGCGCCTAGCAACATCGATTACTTTGTCTGTACCCACTTTTATTCCAAGTGGAACGAAAACCGTATTGACAGAATTAGCTGTCGCGTCCAAGAGATTAATGTTTTTAAATTGTTCGTTGCCGTAGTTAAAGACCGGATACGGCCCTTGGGAACCGGGATCGTAAAACACTTGAGGTGACCTACCATTCCATACCGAGTGCAAACTGATTCCAGCTTCAAGAGCCGCAGTCAATGCAAAGGGTTTAAATGAGGAACCTGCTTGAGTGGTCGCCTGCGTCGCATTGTTATATTGATTCTTTAAATAATCTTGCCCGCCGTACATCGCTAGAACCGCGCCAGTTCCAGGTTGAATCGACACAAGTGCCACCCGAAGGTTTGAAAAAGGTGCTTTTGGAGTTCGCTTTGCAACCGCGTCTACAGCGGCTTGTTGATCGCGCTTTACCAGCGTAGTTTTTACGACCAATCCACCTTGCAACAATTGATCTTGCGTGAAACCAAATTGTTGCAATTGGTTTTCAATCCAAGAAACCACATAGCCCTTTGGACCTGCTAGTGAGCCAGGTGCGACTCGAGGTTGAATATATGGAAATACTTGCCGTGCCTCATCTGCCTTTGTTAACCAATTTGCTTTCACCATTCCATCTAGAACATATTTCCACCGAGCTTTAAGTCGGGCCAAATAGTTTGGCCCGTTTGCCGGATCGTAATAACCAGGAGCGTTAAGGATGCTTGCTAGAACCGCTGCCTGCGAAACGTTGAGTTGGTTGACGGTTCTATTAAAGAAAACTTGTGAACCGGTTTGCACCCCATAGGCACCTCGTCCAAAATAAATCGTGTTGAGATAATCTTCGAAGATCTGATCTTTAGATAGTTGCTGCTCTAACTTCACAGCTATAACGATCTCTTTAATCTTCCTTGAAACACTTTGTTGCGGTGATAAAAATGCGGTTTTGGCGTACTGCTGGGTTATTGTCGATCCACCTTGAAGTGATCCACCTCGAAGGTCGTGCCAGAGCGCTCGAAGAATTCCTGTCGGACTAAAGGCATGTTCCGTATAAAAATTACGATCTTCTGCAGCCATGATTGCGTGGCGAACATTAATTGGAATGCTGGCTAATTGAACGCTAGTTCGATCCTCGGCACCAACGCGACCAATCTCTGAACCATCCGCATACTCGATAACCGTTGCCTGGCTATTTATATATTGATTTGGATCTGGAATCTTTACACTGAAATAGGCATAGGCAAATAGGTAGGTTCCGATGACAAACCCACCACCAATAGTGAAGATCGCCCCGCGTATAAACCAGGTCCGAAGGTTCTCGCGAGTGGGTTTTTCCATGCGGAAAGGTTACCGCCCTGGGCTGCGCGCGTAATCCTCATCTTCCAAAGTTCGCACCTTGCGTGGGGGTTTTCGGTACTTTCCGTCACCCAGTTTGAAGGAATAAATAAGGTGGTGCCACCCGCAACCCATACAAACTTCAACTATGTAGACCCGAAATTCCCCATATTCGCTCTGCATCTCTGCTATTTCGATTGCAGTCTTAATGCGCCCTGAATATTGTCCGAGTTGATCCCCGAAGGTATATCGCAACTCCACCATTTCGCTTTTGCGACAAACTGGACAGAGGCGCTCGACCCGCTCCCCGTGATATTTTGCAGCGCTCTTGAGATATGGATCGGCATCGCAAGCATCAAGACCAGAAGTCGTCCCTTTAAAAAGCGCGATTAACGTGGCGCGGCGTTTAAGTGAGAAGTCAATCGCATCGCGACGACTCCACAGGGTATCCAACATAGTTTCAAAGAATAAACCTTTATTACTAACTACGCTTGCGCACATGTTGCGGATCAGGATAACTGCGAATTGGCGATTCCGGCCCGGGACGAAACTTCCGCATTTGCTAACAGTTCGCTGGCTCGGACAGATCGGTGACGGAATCTTCCAATCCGCGCTCGCTTCTTTTGTCCTTTTCTCACCAGAACGCCAGACAAGCGCCGTAAGCGCTGCTACCGCATTTGCCGTTATTTTGCTTCCTTATTCAATCGTCGGACCTTATGCCGGGGTATTCCTGGATCGTTTCTCGCGGCAGCGGATTGTTGGTTTTGCAAATTTAATCAGGGGTGGAGATCTTGTTTTGATTGCAATACTTATCAAAGCAGGAGATACAGGTGTACCGCTCACACTTTTGGTACTCGTGGCGTTCGGCATTAATCGCTTAATTTTGTCTGGACTATCAGCCGGACTGCCACTGATCGTAAATAAAGTCGAATTGATTTCCGCAAATGCGCTAGCAGTGACGGGTGGAAGTATCGGCGTTGTTATCGGCGGCGGCATCGGGATAGGTGTTAAGAAACTCTTTGATTCGCACGGTAAGAGTGATCTCTCTGACGCCAAAGTCATTTTAATTGCTATGACGTGCTACTTACTTAGTGCGCTCTTCACGAGGCGGTTATCGCGCACTGAAATTGGACCAGCCCCACATGAAATACCTAATGAGATTAAGGGACTACGCGAATTAAGCGAAGGTCTTCGAATTTTACGAAATCATCCAGACGCATTGCGTGGGATTTTCTCTACGGCGATTCAACGAGGTGGCCTCACCGCGGCAACCCTGATGGGGTTGCTTTTAGAGCGAAACACTTTTAATCCTCCCAGTAATCCAGATGCCGGGTTAGCGGGCTTTGCATATGCCTTGGGTGTGGCAGGGGTGGGGTTTGGTGTTGGCTCCTTTATAACGCCTTATTTTGTAGGTTATATGGGACGTCACCGTTGGATTAGGTTGATGATGGTTGCACCCGCTCCTCTCCTACTTTTTTTCGCTTTCTTGCAGCAAGAGTGGTTACTTATCACAACCGCCTTTTTCTTGGCAGCTTGTGGTCAAGCAGTAAAAGTCACAAATGATGCCTTGGTGCAGTCACAAATTGCAGACGAATTCCGTGGCCGCGTCTTTGCTTTTTACGATGTGGCGGTCAATGGAGCAATAGTTCTTGGCGCTGTAATCGCCGCAGTGATATTGCCAACTAGTGGTAAGTCCGTCGAATTGTCGTTGCTCACTATTGTCATTTTTGGAGCTACTTCACTTATCTTGCTTCGCCGCTCCAAATTTTTTGTCGCGGGCCCAAGTCAATAATTCTTCTTTGGCCCGCTCTGGACCTAACGGACCATTCTCCATGCGCAAATCAAGTAAATACGCGTAAGCCTCACCTACAGCACGAGAAGGTTTAATTCCAAGGATTTCCATTATCTGTCCTCCATCCAAGTCTGGACGAATTCGATCGAGTTCCTCTTGTGCCATCAATTCCTTGATCCGAATTTCGAGTGAATCATACGTTGCCGATAATTGATCTGCTTTGCGACGGTTCCTGGTAGTGCAATCTGCACGCGTTAGAACGTGTAAATAATCGAGCAAGTCTCCAGCATCACGAATGTACCTACGCACTGCAGAGTCAGTCCACTCGCCACTTCCGTAACCGTGGAATCGAAGATGAAGAAATACCAACTTTGAAACATCATCAACCGTCTTGCTATCAAATCGTAATTCTTTTAATCGTCGCGATGTCATTTTTGCGCCAATCACTTCGTGATGATGAAAAGAAACTCCACCACCCTTAATCAATTCCCTGGTACGAGGTTTTCCAATATCGTGTAGAAGTGCAGCGAGCCTAATAGTTAAATTCGGTCCTCCAAGCCGTTCTTCAAGAACAATGGCCTGATCCAACACCGTTAATGTGTGTTCATAGACGTCCTTGTGATGATGGTGCTCATCAATCTCTAATTTGAGTTTAGGTAATTCCGGCAAGAAATGCGTTGCCAGCCCGGTATCAACCAAGAGACGCAAACCGAGTTGGGGATTGTCAGACATAAGAGTCTTAATTAATTCTTCACGAATGCGCTCAGCAGAAATAATCGAAAGTCGCTCTGACATTTCAATCATTGCCGCCGTTATTTCTGGGTCAACCGCAAAATTTAATTGCGCCACGAATCTGGCCGCGCGCATCATGCGTAGTGGGTCATCTGAAAAAGAAGATTGTGCGCTTCCAGGGGTTCTCAAAACTCCTCGAGCCAAATCCGATGCTCCATCAAACAGATCAATAAAGAGTGGGTGATCCCCGGTTAGTTCTAGGGCCATCGCATTGATCGTAAAATCTCTTCTTGCCAAATCGCCACTGATGGAGTCCCCAAAGTCAACATCGGGTTTCCGTGAATCTGGGTCGTAACTCTCACTTCTATATGTGGTCACTTCAATTGTTACATCGCCTTTTCTTGCTGCGATCGTTCCAAATGCTGCCCCAGTCTCCCAAAAGGCATCTCCCCATTTTTTTAATATTTTGACGGAATCAGCAGGGCGGGCGTTCGTTGTGAAATCTAGATCATTTCCGAGTCGACCTAGAATGGCATCCCGCACTGGACCCCCAACAAGAGCCAAAGTGAAACCCGCAGTTTTATAAGCCGCTACGAGCGTGGAAATCGTGATTGCGTGAAGATCCAAAGCGCTCCGGGCAAGGTCTGCCGCAAGTTCCCTCGGGTTAGGCATTCGGGTATTCATTAATCAGAGTTTCCACAGGTCAGAGTATTCACTATGAGTAAGGCTTGAGCAGTACCCTTCTCTCATGACCCCGGCACCTGGTGCGGGTGGCGAAGCGAAACGGAAAAAACGTCGGAGACGGCGTCCTGCGGGGCCACCAACACCACCAAATTCTTTATCTGCGGATAAACCCGAACCAGGGGTCACCCCTGCCAAGAGGGCGCCAGTCAAAAAACGTCCGACCTACGCCAAGCGAGTCGATGAAGTGAGCGCGGGCGGTCTTGTTATCGATGGATCTGGAACTAAGGGATTGTTGATAGGAAGGCGCGATCTTAAAGATGCCTCTCGTGAACGGTTGCTGTGGTCCCTCCCGAAAGGTCATATAGAAGCCGGAGAAACACCAGAAGAAGCTGCCATTCGTGAAGTGGCTGAAGAAACCGGAATTGAAAGTGAGATCTCGCGCGAACTAGGGATCATTGATTTTTGGTTTATGGCTGGAGGAAAACGAATCCATAAGACAGTTCACCACTATCTCTTTCGTGAAATCGGCGGAACTCTCTCACCGCAAGTCACAGAAGTTGATGATGTTGGGTGGTTCCCCTTGGATGAAATAATTTCACTTTTAGCTTACCCCGATGAGAAGAAGTTAATTGCAAAATCTGGGGACCTCAAAGCATGAAGCGTGTGATGGCAATTTTGGCGGCGCTCTCTTTTATATTTATTTCAGCTCCCGCCGCTCAAGCCACTATAACGATTCTTCTCACCGAACCTTCTCACCGCCAAATTAACGGACAATTCATTGATGATGAATTAGCGACCTCACTCGGGATAAATGGTCGACTTGGTCAATTAGTTTTTAGCCCTCCTGTCGGAAAACGACGGTGGGTAATTGACCCATCTCTGATTGAAGATGTGACGGCCATGAGTAAGGGTTACTCGCTTACTTCAGGTAAAGCGGGTTTGGGCCAAGCAGCTGCCCAATCTTGGTTAGCGCAACTTAAAATTGATATTAGCTCTGATGACGTTACTGCAATGGCGTATGGAAATCCCTCGCTCTATTGGGTTAATCAACTCTCCCCGCACCAGGTTAACTATGTATTGACGATTTCCCAGTCACGGCTTCAATCACTTCTTAATGAACCGGTCGCCGCGCCATCTCATTATCGATACAACTATAAATTCGATATCTCTAGTTCAGATATTTCAATAATAAAGGCGGATTCAGTTAACTTTTCGCAAACTGCGGCCTACGTTGATCCCACAACGATAGACACCTATCGACTCGCTTTGATCAAAATTTTGAATCCGAACCTAACCAAAGATCGACGCGAATATTTGATTCGCGACTTTACTTCAACGGCTTTCGCACAGATCCATCTTGTTCATCTAAGTCAAGGAAAATTCACGGTTACATCCACTCATCAGAATCTGCCTATTACAATCACAAATGGTTTTCCTAGTGAAATTAAGGTAACTCTGCGTGTGGTCCCCATCAATCCAAAAGTGCAAGTGGGCAACCTTGAAATCCAAACACTTCCAGCAAATTCCAAAATACAAGTGATGGTTCCTATCGACGTATTAACATCCGGCGATTCCGGGCTGAACGTTGAAGTCATAAGTTCACAGGGAAATCTTTTGGGAGATCCAGTTTCTTACCCACTCAAGCTTTCAGTAATTAGTCCGATAGCCACTTGGTTTACAACTGGAGCCGCCATATTGCTCTTTGTTGCGGCTACCATCCAGAGCATTCGTCGCATTAGAAGAAGACAAAGATGAGTGATGATTCAATAGTTCGCTCTTCGGCAATCATGGCGGCTGGAACATTTGTCTCCAGAATTACCGGTTTAATTCGTGGACTTCTCCTCGTGGCGGTTTTAGGAACAACGCTTCTGGGCGACACATACAACGTCGCTAACACGATGCCCAATATCTTGTATAACCTCATCATTGGTGGCGCGTTAACTGCCGTCTTCGTACCCCAATTGGTGCGTGCCATCCGAGAGTCCGATGGGGGGTCGGCATTTATTTCGCGGTTAGTGACTGCAACATGTGTTGTGCTTGGTCTGCTTGTAATTCTTTCGATTGTTGGAGCTCCACTATTAGTCCACTTATTCGCAGGTAGTTATTCCGGTCGACCCGAATTTAGTCTCACAGTGCTGTTTATGCGTTACTGCTTACCCCAAATTTTCTTTATGGGTCTCTTTGCGCTCCTCGGACAAGTTGCCAACGCCAAAGGAAAATTTGGGCCAATGATGTGGGCTCCTGTTTTTAATAACATTGTTGTCATCGCAGTATTTGGATACTTTTTACATGTTTCAAAGGGGTGGAGCGTAACTACAATTACGCGCGGCCAAGCAACGCTTTTAGGATTGGGAACAACAGTCGGGTATGCCGTTCAACTCGCGTGCTTAATTCCGGTCCTTAAGCAAACCAAAATTAAAATTCGACTGAGATTTGATTGGCGAGATCCAGAAATCAAAAAATCTCTTCATTTGGCAACGTGGACGTTAGTTTTCGCGGCAATATCACAACTGAGTTATTTAGTGACGGTGAACTTATCTACTCGCGCCGCCGTACAGGCGGCAAAAGAGGGGATAAAAACAGGTGTTGGTTACACGCCTTATGGAAATGCCTATTTAATTCTTTTACTTCCACATTCGGTTATAACCATTTCAATTGTCACCGCGATCCTTCCCTTGCTATCGAGTCATGCACTTGATCAGAAATTTTCGGATATTCATGACGAATTGATTCGGGCTATTCGGCTTGTTGGAATTATTACCGTGCCGAGCGCAATTGCCTTTTTACTTTATGGTCCGCTGATTACTCGAACACTCTTCTTTGGTATATCCAACGCCGACGCGCGTTATCTCGGTCTTGTCCTATCAGCCTTCTCGCTCGGTTTGATGCCGCTAAGTGTCAATTTGATAGCACTTCGAGGTCTCAATGCCTTTGAAAATGTAAAATTGCAGGTGGTTAGCAATGCGGTGGCCAATATCGTCGCAAGCATCGTCGCGTTCTTAGCCGCGTTAGCGCTCCCGGCAAAATGGGTAACCGTTGGTCTGGCGGCGGCACTGGCGTTTAGCTATTACATTGGAGCCTGGACCTCGATCAGGCTTTTACGACGATACAAGATCATGATTCGAACTCGCGAAATAACCGATCTCTATCTGCGACTAGCTCTCATTTACGCGGTGATAGCTGTCCCGCTCTACTTTTTTATGAACCATATTCCTGGCGGGAATACGACGAGGCTAATTGTTGTTTTAGCCGTGAGCGGTTTGGGCTACCTTGGGCTCGCCAAGACCTTTAAGATCACGGAAGTGGGCGCGGCCTTCTCCCTCTTTTTAAAGATCGGTCGCTCCTAAATTAAAGCTCAAAGACTTTCAAGAGAGATACGGTGCTTCGGTGAGTGAAACAATCCATGACCTCATAATCGTTGGCTCTGGTCCAGCTGGGTATACCGCTGGAATTTACGCCGCCCGAGCTCAATTATCACCCGTCCTCTATGAAGGTTCCGTGACCGCTGGTGGGGCTCTCATGAATACAACTGAAGTAGAGAATTTTCCGGGCTTTCCAGCGGGAATAATCGGTCCTGACTTGATGGATAACCTCAAGGCACAAGCAGAAAAATTTGGCACGAAACTGGTGCGGGATGACATCACCAAGATGGAACTTGATGGACCTGTAAAAGTCCTGACAGACGGTTCGGGAAATGTTCTACGATCAAAAGCTGTTATTTTGGCAACTGGTTCGGCCTATAAAGAAATTGGCTTAGCTAACGAAAAGCGATTGTCTGGACGCGGAGTTTCGTGGTGCGCTACCTGCGACGGCTTCTTCTTTCGCGATCAAGAAATTGCTGTGGTTGGTGGTGGCGACTCAGCCATGGAAGAAGCAACCTTCCTCACTCGATTTGCTTCAAAGGTTGTCGTAATTCATAGACGAGATTCTTTACGCGCTTCAAAAATTATGATTGATAGAGCAAACGCCAATCCCAAAATTGAATTCTTATGGAACACCGAAGTCGTAGATGTACTCGGTGGTGACAATGTCACTGGACTCAAATTACGAAATACCGTTGATGGCACAGAAAGTGAAAGAGCCTTCACGGGACTATTTGTCGCAATTGGTCATTCTCCTCGAAGTGAACTTCTTTTAGGTCAAGTGAATCTTGACGATGAAGGCTACGTAAAAGTGGATGTCCATTCAACGCGGACGAATCTTTCTGGGGTCTTCGCATGTGGTGATCTAGTTGACCACACGTACCGGCAAGCGATTACCGCTGCAGGATCAGGATGCGCCGCAGCTCTAGATGCTGAAAGATTCTTGGCCGGGCACTAGAATTAGGTCGTTGAATATATGAGGGTCTTACATTTACGTTGATTAAATTAGGGAGAGAAATATGAGCAATACATCGCCAGTAACCGCTGCAACTTTTGATGAGGTTGTTCTCAAAAGCACGACACCAGTCCTAGTGGATTTCTGGGCAGAGTGGTGTGGTCCTTGTCGCGCGGTTGGACCAATTTTGGAAGAAATTGCTGCCGAGCATGCCGGGAAAATCAAAATTGTGAAACTTAACACCGATGAAGAAGCTTCGATTGCTATGAAGTATGGCATTACATCGATTCCTACTTTAAATGTTTATGTTGGTGGTCAAGTTGTAAAAAGCATTGTTGGAGCAAAACCAAAACCTGCT
>CAIYQS010000070.1 GCA_903928395.1 uncultured Actinomycetes bacterium
CCAATCGTCCAACCTTGAATTAATTGGGGAGGTTGAATGATGCGATTGGAGACAAGTGCGTCGGGATCGTTCGGTACTTCGACATCGACAATAAAGTGCGAAATAGGTGGACCTTCTGGCCAGTCACCACGGAAGTATTCTGGGTAGCCACCAATGGATTCGATGGCTTTTTTTATTCGAAGTGCGATTGCCATTGCTTCGTGCTGATAGCCAAATTTTTGGAGCCCACGGGCGGCAAAGACACCATCCATGGGCCAAGCGCTACCAGTGTGATAGCCACCAGCCCGGTATTTGGGGTGAGTTGAGGAAAGGGTTCGCAGACCTGAATCTCCAAGGAGTTCCGGGCTCAAAAGAGCTGCTGCAATGGCGTCCCGGTAGGACTTGAATTCTGGAGAGCGCAAAATTTCTGAATCCAGCAGGCGTCCTTGATTGCTTGCCTGCGAATCAATCGGCTGTTGCCGTCCTTCATCATCGCGATCGGTTCCGATAGCGAAGTGGTCGTCAACCCACATGTAGCCAATAAGTTTTTCTTGGAGCGATCGGCAAATTTGTAGGATTTCGGCTTCCTCGATCGGCCATCCTGCCGAAGGGGCGAGCTTTGATAGTGCGATCACAGCCAGGAGTGCATCGTAAGTTTCTGCCACGGTCTCTATGGAGGCGGTGGAAGTGTTGGAAGAGATTGGTCCATCAGCGTGCATGTAGCTGTCCCCAGAGTCTTTCCAGACCTGATTTGTGATGCCTCTCGGATTACTTCGCTTAGACTCGATCAGCCCGGAAGGGGTCCGTAGTCGAAAGAGAATCCATTTTAAGGCGCTTACAGCCCGCTCTTGGAGTGCGTGTCCGTTGACGTCCATTTTGAGGATCGCAGGGTCTTGCTCGGCCAGCTCCCGCAAGGTTTTGAGCCAGATCAAAGTCGTATCCACAGCGCCGTAGTATGGGAATTTCCAGTTGGAATCCGCGCTTATTTTTTGTGCGACGGGATCATCGACCTCTCTCACTTCGTGGGCCATTCGACCTGGCTCTTCTTCGCTGAACGAATCGAATTTTTCTCCCTGAACAGACGCTAAAGCCTTAACAACTTCTAGTTGCAGCTCTGGTCGCTTGTGGCGGAGCAGGTCCGCGATGAGCAAGGAGTCGCGACCAAACAGACATTCAAAGAGATTTTGGCCGGGAAGTGATTTGTGTCGTTCTATCGTGACCGATGCAAAGGGAATATTAAATCCACCTTGTGTGCCGATGATCATGTTGATCGCGGCATCCAAATCCGGGCGCTGAGTTGGGTCAAAGATTGGATCGTCATCCTCCAGCACTCGTCGTTCATTGACGATCACCTCGCCAGGAAACAACGTGTACTCAATCATGACTGCACCCTTCTAGCGCTTCCGATTATTATCAATTGGGCAAATGGGAGCCCTAGAAAAACGTAGGGGAATATGACAATCCAACCTACGCTGATGAAGAATAAAGCAAGTGCGATGGTGCGCTTTGGAGTTTGCTGAGCGATCCTGATCACCTGGGCTGTCGGTATCGAATCCATTGTTGCCCATACTGCTAGGGGAACAGAAATGAACGCCAAGAGGATAAAAGCAACACAAAAATTAGAGACGAGTACCAACTTGGTCGACTCTGAGGCGTGGGTAAAGTAAATGACATTGTGGAGGCAGACGAGAAAGAAAATATCCACTGCAAGATGTGTAAGAAGTAGTTTGCGGTTAAGTTTCGGAAAATTACTTCCGTTGAGCCTTGCGGCGCAGTGCAGACTCAGGGCATTTAGTAGGACGATCACCGGAACCTTTACGATAAATGATGGATTTTCCATCAACAGAAATAGCGACAAGGCCCAAGCCATTCCTGATGGGACCACTTTAAAGTTTCGGTTCCAAAGTTCACCCAATGCAAATCTGACTGGACTCTGCTCTCTTGCTCTTAGCTGCTCGCTCATTGCTTCACAGCCGAACCTAATTGCATGTTAATGATAAATTTTTGAGCGAAGAGATAGATCAGCAAGATTGGGAGGGTCGCAAGTACTACTAAAGCCATCATCGGCGGCCAGTCTGTCTGGAACTGCCCCTGGAATTCCAATATTCCAAATGGAAGCGTCCAGTGGTTTGGCGTTTGCAGAATGATCGAAGGCCAGAATAGATCGTTCCATGTTCCTTGGAAAGTCAAAATGGAAACGGTCGCAATGATCGGAAGCGCATTTGGAACCATAATGCGAGTGAACATCTGTACCGGACCAACTCCATCGATGCGTGCAGCATCCTCGAGGTCTTTAGGGATATTCAAAAAGTACTGTCTAAACAAGAAGATGTCCGCAGCGCCAACCGCTTTTATTAAGAAGATAGCTAGAAAGTTGGAGGGGTGACTGCTGATGAGCCCCATTTTAACCAACAGGATATAGACGGGTACGACCCGAAGTTGATCTGGAATCATCATTGTTCCCAAAACCATGTAAAAAAGCAGATCGCGCCCGGGGAAGCGAAGGCGAGCAAAGGCGTAGCCAGCTGTTGAACCAAGTATCAGATGCAAAATAACGACGACTATGGCAATGAACAACGAATTAAAGAAGAGCCTATAGAGCGTCGGGGTAATCTTTGTCGCAATATGCACGTAAGCCGTGAAATTGAGGCGCTGCGGGAGTATGTGATTAAGGAAGACTTCACTTTCGGTTTTAAAGGACGTACTGATAGACCAGAAGAATGGAATAAACGAAACGAAGGAGTAGGTGAGTAGGGCGCCGAAGAGAAGAAACTTCCCAATCTTATGTTTCAATTGTCACCCTTCCAAGCCCTGGAGCCGAAGAGGAAGCGTTGCGCCAGTGTCAGGCTAAATATCATGACAAAGAGTTCTAAACCAATGGCGGCTCCGTAGCCGAACTTGAACTGTCTAAAGCAGGCGTTGTATATGTACAAAACCATTGTCATCAACGAGTAATTAGGACTTCCATCGGCGCCACCGGCAAGAATTGCTTGGTCATAAAGTTGTAGCGCACCAATCATCCCGGTGGTGATTACAAAGAAATGTGCAGGCTTAAGTAGTGGCAGTGTGATGTAGCGCAAGATTTGCCAGCGATTAGCGCCATCAGTTTTGGCGACTTCCTCGTAACTCCCATCGATCCCCTGAAGATTTGCTAGATAGAACAACATCATGGTTCCACTTGTGGTCCACGCGTTGAGCATGATGACTGAATATAGAGCGGTTCTCGAATCTGACAGCCATTGGCCTTGATTAAAAAGATTAGAGATGTTGACACCAAAGAAATGCAACACCTTGTTAAACAAACCATCTGGAGTCATGAGCAAAATGAAGAGCGTTGTAATAGCGGCGCTACTTGCCATTGATGGGAAATAGAAAGTGGCACGAAAGAAATTGCTTCCCTTGATTTTGCTATTTACTAGAAGGGCAAGGGTGAGACCAAGCGCTGTTTGTAGCGGCACAACGAGAGCTGCGTATAAGAGTGAATTACGGATAGCTCGCAGGAAAACTGGATCTTTAAAGGAATCCGAAAAATTCTGCCAGCCTAAATATTTCCGGGCGCCTAGTAAGCCCCAGTCATAACGTGAAATCCAAACCGCATATACCAAAATACCGAAGCTAAGAACTGCAAAGAGCGTCATCGGTGCTGCGATAAAACTCCACCCAGTCAAGCACTCCTTCAGATTGCGAGCATGGCGCGATCTGCTGACGGGCCTTGGCGCCACCTGTGTCTGGGTTGTCATGAACCTATTTTCTACTTATCTCGTGGAGGGGGATAGACCCCGACCGTTGAGTTGCCATTAAGGAGACTAGTTAATGGGGAAAGGGTTGATAACTCGATAACTTTCAAGTTTCAAACTATCAACCCTGTTCCCGTTTTCTTTCTTACGGTGTTGCCATTTGCGCTTGGTTACTTTCCTAACGTGCTAATCGAGGGAGATCAGCTCGTTTTCCAAGCAGCCTGTCCCGCAGCCAGTATTGCCTTAACTGCTGAAGCAACGACGAACTTCTTGTTCTGGATTTGAGCCTTTGCTGCATTGTTAAATGCGGTAACGACGTTGTTCCAAGCAGGGAACGAAGGAGTTGTCTTGGTTGTCTTGAGTACGGCAACTTGACCGTTAACGGCGTAACCAAATGGTGTAGATACATCCGTACGAGATGGAATTGCTACGCCATATGAGGTCCACACTGTCATTCCACGTGCTTCGGTCATGTATTGAATAAATGTCCAAGCAGCGGTAACGTGTGTAATTATCGGATTCTCAAATGTAAGTAACAGAATTGACAAGCGTCTATGGGTATACGAGCGAACAAATGGAACTCCAATCCTCACACACCCAAATAATATTAACGGTTATCTTCTAGACGGTCCTGATGTCATCATAAAGTCACGGAAATCCCCTCTTGTCCCTGAAGTTCCATTGTTACAAAACGGAAATATGCCGAACGATGGGGGGTTTTTATCAAACCTAACGGTAGAAGAAGCTGATTTAATTCGGAAGAATGACCCGATAGCAGCTAAATACCTACGTCGTATTATTGGCGCGAGGGAGATGATTCATAACGAAGAGCGTTTCTGTTTGTGGCTTACGGAGGCGACCCCATCAGATTTGCGTGAGTCGAAAACCCTTAAATCGCGCATAACTGAAGTGCTTCAACTGCGCCAAGCGAGTAGGCGAGCTGCTACGAACAAGCTCGCAGCTAGACCTCAAGAATTTGGAGAAATCAGGCAGCCAAAGAATTCCTATATTGCCGTCCCTCGTATCACTTCAGAAGAACGTGAATATGTTCCTATTGGTTTTTTTGATTCTGATGTAATCATGAACGATAAAATATCATTTATAGCAAGTGGGGACCTGTATATTTTTGGTTTACTTTTC
>CAIYQS010000071.1 GCA_903928395.1 uncultured Actinomycetes bacterium
TAAGGAAACAACGTACTTTTAATCCGTGGGTCGTCGGTTCGAGCCCGACGGGGCCCACTCGTGGACAGTTAAAGCAATTCACTAGAATCGCCTATGCAGATTACACCTCGAGACATTAGCGTGGTCATCCCTGTGAAAGATGGCAAAGTCTTTTTAGAAAGAGCGAAAGGAGCCGATTCTTGGCAACTCCGTTTGCCATTCACTGGATTGTGGTCTTAGAGAAGTTCCCTTCAAATTTGTAGGAGTGTTAATAGAGGAGCCCTGCGGCTGGTCTTATGCCGGGTCCTTTTCCCCAATTTTTTATCCTTTCTGTTAGCCTAACGAGGCGCAGATTGGATCCGACCCCGACGTCAATTCTCCAAAGATAGGCGTTGTTATCCCCGCTTTTAAGGTCTCAAAACATATATTGGGTTTGTTAGAAGATATTGGTCCAGAAGTTGGCGCAATCTATGTCGTTGATGATGGCTGTCCAGAAAAATCTGGAGAGCTCGTAGCCAAATATTGCTCTGATAGGCGTGTCCAAGTGATCTATCACCTGGAGAATCAAGGTGTGGGCGGAGCTGTAATGACTGGATATCGAAGGAGCATGGTTGGCAACCTCGCCTATTTGGGCTGATGACAGGGGAAGTTTTCGAGAATGGTTCAAGGCAGAGGATATTGAAGCAGCGACCGGTGTGAGTTTTAGTGTCGCACAAGCGAATTTGTCAGAATCAAAGCGGGGAGTCGTCAGGGGGATTCATTACAGTCTGGCGGCAGCTGGCCAAGCAAAATGGGTAACTTGCGTGACGGGTGCGATTAAAGATGTGATTGTGGATATTCGTCCTGATTCGACGACATTTGGCAAATATATTGCCGTTGATTTAGTAGGAGGCTCCGGTCAGGCGGTGTTGATTGCCGCGGGACTTGGACACGGCTTTGTTTCATTAGCAGACGGATCAACCGTGGCGTATCTGGTTTCGTCACCGTTTTCGCCAACAGAAGAATTTGAGATTAATCCGCTGGATCCTGCAATTGGGGTTGAGTGGGGTTTGCCGATCGAAGAACTGTTGCTCTCGCCAAAAGATGAGTCGGCCCCTAATTTAAGTGAACGAAAAGTTCAAGGAAAATTACCGATATAATTTTTTATATTTATTAGATATCATCGAGAGTAGTGCGATAAATCTGACCTAATTCTGCGCCAACTTTTCATAGATCTGCGCATGCTTCTCTAGCATTTTGTCCCTAGAGAATATTTCAGCTGCCCAAATTTTTGAGGAAATTCCCATTGACGTTCGTAATTCTGACCCCTCTTGCAAACTCTGAACTGCAGCGACTAACGAAGTTACGTCCTTGGTGGTCAGAAGCCCTGTTGATTCGTGTTTAATAACTTCTGAATTTGACCCCACGTCAGTTGCGATCACTGGGATTCCCGCAAGTTGTGCTTCAATCAAGGCAATCGGCATTCCCTCATTATCTGAAGTCGATAACGCACAATCAACGGCTGACCAAAAAAGGGAGGCGTCTGTCCATCCAATAACTGCGACATTGGCAGGAGCACTCTTGGCCACCAGTTCAAGCAAGTCTCCACCGCCAGCCATAACGAATTGAACATCTGGCATCTTCTTCGCTACATCCAAGGCCAGGAGTGGATTTTTGACCCCGGTCATCCTTGCCATCCAACCCACAAGAAAGACGTCGGCCTTGATCCCCAATATTTTGCGAGCCTCGGCTTTATCGAATGACGGAAGTGCTTCAA
>CAIYQS010000072.1 GCA_903928395.1 uncultured Actinomycetes bacterium
AATTAGGTCTGACACAGTATCCGAGCCTACGATGTAATCGTGATTTCAGCTTCGATTAAGGCGCCGGTGACAAAAGTCGTTACCCCACTTTGTCGTTGGCTACTGAAGGTTGGGGTTTCGGCCAATTTGCTGAGTGCCATCGGAGGCGTAGGCGCAAGCCTGAGTGCAATTATATTTTTCAGCCATGGAATTTATTTCTGGGGAATGGTAATTACGTTATTTTTTATTCTTTTCGATCTGCTCGATGGCACATTGGCTCGAATGAGCGAAACCGGTGGTTCAAAATGGGGCGCGCTTCTGGATTCAACGCTGGATCGTATTTCTGATGCTGCTGTATTGGGTTCAGTCGCCTATTTCTTGATGAAGAGTCATGATCGACTGGTTCCAGTTCTGATAATTGCGCTTGTCGCGGGAGGTCTGGTGTCCTACATCAAAGCACGGGCCGAAGGATTGGGCATTCCGTGCAACGGGGGTCTTGCAGAGCGAACCGACCGGCTGATCATTATTTTCGTAGCCCTTGGGTTTGCGGGTTTAGGAGTCCCGTATGTGTTAGCAGTTGGTGCCTGGTTACTCGCTGTTGCAAGTGTATACACGGTCTGTGAAAGGTTGGCGATTGTTTATCGCGCAACGTTGAAGGTCTAGGGATGTCACCCACCTACATCGGGTATTTTGTTGCCTGGAAATTATTGGGTTTTCTTCCGGAGCCACGCGCTTACGCCCTCATGGATTGGTTAGCCGATCAAATAACAAAACGAAATCCCTCCGGCGTGCAACGGCTTCGGTCTAATTACCTACGGGTCCGTCCTGACCTCGCTGAGCCAGAATTACAAGCTGCCGTTAAAGCAGGGATGCGGTCATACCTTCGATATTGGTGCGACACTTTTCGGTTACCGAAGTGGAGCCACGAACAAATAGTTAATCGAGTTACCGTGATAAATGACCATCTGCTTCGAGATGCGCTTGCTGCCGGTACGGGAGCTATCGTCTCACTTCCGCACGCTGGAAATTGGGATCACGCCGGTGCGTATTACTGCGAAACCGGTGCTCCCATCGTTACGGTTGCAGAGCACCTGGAGCCAGAGCGATTATTTAGAAAATTTTTGGCATATCGTGAATCACTTGGAATGGAAGTCCTCGATGCCAGCGCGCGCTCGCTGGGAACGCTTTCCCAGCGACTTAGACAGGGTCGCCTGATCGCCCTCGTAGCCGACCGTGATCTCTCCAAGAATGGCGTAGATGTAACATTTTTCGGTCACCCGGCTCGCATGCCAGCAGGTCCAGCTGTCCTTTCCATACAGACGGGTGCTCCTTTATTGACGGCATTTGTGCGCTATTTGGAATCTGGGATAGAAATTACATTCGAACCGGCTATTGAAGTTCCAAGCGAAGGAAAACAATCAGAAAAGATTGCCCAGATGATTCAAGAGAGTGCGGCGAGGCTAGAGCAACACTTAACGTGTCATGTTACTGATTGGCACATGTTGCAGCGCATCTGGATTGATGGAGACTTCAAGGAGCGAGAATGAGTGAGCGAACCTTGAGGATTGGGCTTGTATGCCCCTACGGCTGGGATATTCCTGGCGGCGTTCAAATACATATTAGGGAACTCGCCGAACACTTCATCGCACAAGGACATTCCGTTTCAGTAATTGCACCAGTGGCAGACGACGATCTGATCACAGATACCTGGTTAGTCAACGCTGGACGTCCCGTCCCAATTCCATTCAATGGATCCGTTGCGAGAGTTTTATTTGGCCCTATCGCATCTTCTCGAGTTCGCCAGTGGATAGCTCAGAGTGATTTCGACGTTCTGCATCTACACGAACCGGGAATCCCCTCAATTTCCCTTCTTGCCTGCTGGGCAGCTGAAGGTGCAATGGTCGGTACTTTTCACGCGTCAACTCCAAAGATGCGCGCGATTGCATCTGTCAGTCCCTTGATAGAACCCATGATTGAAAAATTGAGCGCTCGAATTGCCGTTAGTGAGATGGCTCAAGCAACCCTCAATAATCTTTATGGGACCGAGGCGGTGGTTATCCCTAATGGAATAGATTGCGAGAAATTTGGACGCGCATATCGAGAAGCGAAGGATAAACGAGATTCGCGAAAGAATCCCACGAGGATTGGATTTTTGGGACGCTTTGAAGAGACTCGTAAAGGACTCCCTCTTCTTATTGAAGCGCTCCCGAAGGTGATAAAAGTTATTCCTGATTTAGAGCTGGTGGTGGCAGGCCCGGGGGATCCGGAAAAGATTTTAGCTAGATTAGATCCGACGCTTGCTCGTCACGTTAAATTTCTGGGGCGACTTTCAGAAATAGAGAAGGTGGATTTTCTCGCCAGCATCGACCTCTATTTAGCTCCAAATACCGGCGGCGAATCATTTGGAATTATTCTCGCTGAAGCAATGGCATCGGGTACGCCAGTGTTAGCCAGTGATATCCCAGCATTCGTAGATTTATTGGCAGTTGGCGATTGTGGCGAAACATTTACTTCCGAAGATCCCGTCGCACTAGCCCGATCAATCATCCAACTTCTTAAGAACCCAACGCGATTGCAACAACTTGCTGAGAATGGGGTGGATAGCGCGATTCGGTTCGACTGGGGGAGTGTTGCATCCCAGATAATGAGTGTCTATGAAGTAGCCATGACCGGGCAGGGCAAGGTCGCCGTCGGTTCCGAAAATGCCAGCTGGAAGAAGGGTAGGGATCGATGAACTTCATTTTGGTTGCTCTCGTCGTTTTGATCTTTGCCTGGTATCTCTCGTTCTCGGCTTCTAGGTTAGATCGACTCCATCACCGCGTTGAAACTTCATGGGAACACTTGGATGCATTGCTTCAACGTCGGGCAGCACTCGCCCTTGAAATTTCACATCAAGTTGATTTGGATCCCGCAACAGATTTAATCTTGAGGCAGTCAGCTTATGTCAGCCGCGAGGAAGCAATCGTTGACCGCAATGATGCAGAGAGATCACTCTCGGAGTCATTGACCTTTCTCCGCGACTCCGCACACAATGGCGAGGTTTCGATTTCGGTTCCACTCCTCGATGAACTTACGAACCTAACTGAGAAAATTAACCTGGCTATCGCGATTCATTTAGAAGGAGTTAAATCGGTTGCAAAATTGCGATCCAAATTTATCTATCGGTTATTCCATCTTGCAGGTAAAGCAAAGCTACCCCGGATCTACTCTTTTGAAGAGGACTCGTTATGAAACAAGCTTCACCGAAATCACATCACTCAAAAAAAATTGCTGGGATGGGATTGGCACTTGGAATGACCCTTGTGCTTGTTGGTTGTGGAACCGGAGCAAAAGCGCCGTCGAAGCCAGCCGTTGTGATTCCAACCAATGCACTGA
Source organism: uncultured Actinomycetes bacterium (assembly GCA_903928395.1). GTDB lineage: Bacteria > Actinomycetota > Actinomycetes > Nanopelagicales > Nanopelagicaceae > PALSA-747. Next base: position 3,355 of record CAIYQS010000072.1, read on the forward strand.
CCGGATTGCCCGGGATCAACGGACCGGTGCTCTTCGTTAAAGTTGATGATACCCAACCTGCTCACCCTCAGATTGGCCTCGATAGCGCTGACGTTATTTACATCGAACAAGTCGAAGGCGGGCTTACACGGCTTGCTGCGGTTTTCAGTAACAAATTACCAGCAGAAATTGGCCCGGTTCGCTCCGCTCGAATAAGTGATATAGATCTGATGGCTAACTATGGACATGTAGGAATGGCATACAGCGGAGCGCAAACGCTATTTCTTCCGGTGCTACGCGCTGCAAATATTGAAGATATCGGCGCTGACACCGAGCCGGCCTCAATATTTTCGCGTGATCCAGCCCGACAATCGCCAACTAATTTGTTGGTTAATCCCTCCGCGCTCCTTCACAAATCTATAAACGTTGAACACCGAACGATTGTCATCGCCAAGTCTGTTGGCTGGAAATTTGGGCCACTGCCAGCGGGCGGAGTCGCGATTAAGAGCGCAGAGGTCAAATGGCCTGCCGGTAAGTACAAGGCAGTTTGGTCAACAAGTCAGAAACGTTGGAACTTGGTTTATGACGGTACTCCCGACATAGCTGCTGATGGCAAGCGGTTAGGTTCTCCAACCTTCCTTATTCAAGAGGTGAGCATTACACCTTCGATCTATCATGACCATAACGGGAGCTATACCCCCTTTAGTAACACGATTGGGTCCGGAACGGGCTATCTATTGCGGGACGGAGAAGAAATTCCGGTTTATTGGAATCGGGTCTCAGCTCTAGAGCCAACTACCTGGACACTCAAGGATGGTTCACCCGCGTACTTCCCTCCTGGACAGGTCTGGATAGCCCTTACAGACCAAGTGCCGACCTTTGTCTTCGCTGGTCTGAGTACGCCAGCACCTACCGCTACAAAGTAGACTAGAACTCTTGCCCCAGGGCAGTTGCCCGAATGGGCAGAAGATTCGCGCGAGGAGAAGAGATGTCTGAGAACACGGCAAAGGCGACTGGAACCGGTCGCGTCAAACGCGGCATGGCCGAAATGCTCAAGGGCGGCGTCATCATGGACGTGGTTAACGTCGAGCAAGCAAAAATCGCCGAGGATGCTGGCGCAGTTGCGGTAATGGCACTAGAACGTGTCCCTGCCGATATACGCGCACAGGGTGGAGTTGCCCGGATGTCAGATCCAGACATGATTGAAAAGATCCAAGCGGCTGTATCGATTCCCGTGATGGCGAAAGCGCGCATCGGACATTTCGTTGAGGCGCAGATCTTGCAGAGCCTCGGTGTGGATTACATTGACGAATCAGAGGTACTTACCCCAGCTGACTACGAGAACCATATAGATAAGTGGAATTTCACGGTTCCCTTCGTGTGTGGTGCAACCAATTTGGGGGAGGCACTTCGTCGAATTAATGAGGGTGCCGCCATGATTCGCTCTAAAGGTGAAGCTGGGACAGGTGATGTTTCAAATGCCACGACGCATATGCGCAAGATCTCGCAAGAAATTCGGAGACTTACATCAATGCGTGAAGACGAACTTTATGTTGCCGCCAAGGAGATTCAAGCTCCCTACGACTTGGTCATGGAAGTTGCTCAGACTGGAAAGTTGCCTGTGGTTCTGTTCACCGCTGGTGGAATCGCAACGCCTGCGGATGCCGCAATGATGATGCAGCTTGGCGCCGATGGAGTCTTCGTTGGATCCGGAATTTTCAAGTCCGGAAACCCTGCCGCGCGTGCAAGTGCTTGTGTCAAAGCCGTGACTTACTACACCGACGCTAAAGTAATAGCCGATGTGTCGCGTGGTTTGGGAGACGCCATGGTCGGTATCAACGTCGCCGATATTCCGGTTCCGCATCGTCTGGCAGAACGCGGCTGGTAACGGTCGCCTCAGCTGATATGTTGGTTGGAGTTTTAGCGCTGCAAGGCGATTTTCGGGAGCACCTGCTTGCTCTTGCCGAGTGCGGTGTCGAAGCGATCCCTGTTAAACGACTTGCAGAAGTTAACCAGATCGATGCACTGGTGCTTCCCGGTGGTGAATCCACAACGATTGCCAAATTAGCCCGATCCTTTGGCTTATTCGATCGGATTTCAGAAAGAATTCATGCTGGTATGCCCACGTATGGATCGTGCGCCGGGATGATCCTTTTGGCTGATCGACTCCTCGAGGGTGCAGTGGGTCAAGAAAGTTTTGGCGGTATGGACATTACGGTTCGTCGAAATGCCTTTGGCCGCCAGGTTGATTCTTTTGAGGCCGATTTAACCTTTAAAGGAATTACTGCCCCACCAATTCGGGCAATATTTATACGCGCTCCGTGGGTGGAAGCGATCGGATTAGGAGTCGAAGTTTTGGCTTCTGTCGAAATTGATGGAGAATTACACCCTGTCGCGGTTGCGCAAGGAAACTTGCTGGCGACCTCCTTTCATCCGGAGATTACTGGGGACAATCGCGTACATCGTTACTTTGTTGAAAACGTTTGCAAAACGGCCGTCGCGTAACACTGCGCGCGTTCGAATAGAGTGAGATCAAGGTTGGTGAATTAAATGTCAGGCCATTCCAAATGGGCAACGACAAAGCACAAAAAGGCGGTCATCGACTCGCGTCGTGCCAAAAACTTTGCGAAATTAATTAAAGCTATTGAAATCGCGGCTCGAAATGGTGGTCCCGATATCGATGGTAATCCCACGCTTTTTGATGCGATCGCCAAAGCAAAGAAAAATTCTATGCCTGCCGACAATATCGAACGTGCGGTCAAACGCGGAGGGGGTCTCGAATCCGGAGGCGCTGATTGGCAAACAATCATGTACGAGGGATACGCACCTGGTGGGGTTGCATTGATGATCGAATGCTTAACGGATAGCCGAAATCGCGCTGCCTCCGAAGTTCGTGTAGCTGTCACGCGCAATGGTGGTTCTATGGCAGATCCTGGTTCCGTCTCATATATGTTTAATCGCAAGGGTGTGGTCATCGTAAATAAAGTTTCCGGTGTAACGGAGGATCGCATTTTGGAAGTTGTTCTCGATGCTGGTTGCGAAGAAGTAAATGATCTAGGTGATTCATTCGAAATCGTGACTGAGCCAAGTGATCTTGTTTCCGTTCGCACCTCCTTGCAGGGAGCAGGAATCGACTATGAGTCCGCTGATACCTCTTTTCTTCCGACTCTTTCCGTCCCGCTTGATGCCGAAACCGCTCTAAAAGTCTTCCATCTCATCGATGCCATTGAAGAGTTAGACGATGTCCAGAACGTGTATGGCAACTTTGATGTGTCTGACGAGGTAATGGCGAGTCTCGACGAATAGGCTTGCCAGCATGATTGTGCTGGGGATTGATCCGGGTTTAACCCGCTGCGGGTTAGGCGTGGTTGAAGGCCGTGGTTCCCAAATTTTGACAATGATCGAAGTTGGAATGATTCGTACAACTGTTGATGCGCCTTTGGAAATGCGGTTGCTCCAACTTGAAACCGAAATTTCGCAGTGGATCAATCGGATAAATCCAGATGTCATTGCGGTAGAGCGAGTCTTTTCGCAACTCAATGTTAGAACGGCTATGGCAACTGGTCAGGCAGCCGGTGTGGCTTTGTTGTTGGCGGCCAAGGCCGGAATTCCTGTAGCAATGCATACCCCCTCAGAGGTTAAAGCGGCGGTAACTGGCTCAGGTCGAGCGGACAAGAAGCAAGTGGCCTTAATGGTCCAGAAACTCTTGCGTTTAGATGCAATTCCCAAGCCGGTGGATACAACTGATGCACTGGCGCTTGCGATTTGCCACCACTGGCGTGGAACCGGTGATTCGAAAATTCAATCTGCGCTTAAGGAGGAGCAAGCGCGACTTGAACTGCGTAAAACCCGACTCAAAAAGGTGGCGCACCTGTGATTGCCTCCCTCTCTGGAATCGTCAAAGTTATTCGGCCCGGAAGCATTGTCGTTGAAGTTGGTGGAATCGGACTACTCGTAAATGTTTCACCTCGAATATCTGCAACTCAAATCGTTGGCACCGTAGTTTCATTGCAGACGGTAATGGTCGTTAGAGAAGATGCACTCACGCTTTATGGATTTGAAACTTACGCTGCTCGCGAACTTTTTGAACTTTTGCAGACAGTTACTGGCATCGGGCCGAAAGTTGCTCAATCTGCTTTGACCATTTACGAAACCCCAGAATTAGTGAGTGCTATCAAGAATCAACAGACCGATTTACTAGAAAAGATTCCGGGATTAGGTAAGAAAGGTGCGCAACGAGTGGTTTTAGAGCTTCACGAAAAAGTCAATGACTTCGATTCTGGAGAAATCTCACTGGCGAGCTCTTGGCGTGATCAAATATTAAGTGCCCTCTTGGGGTTGGGCTTTACCGCTCGCGAAAGTCAGGAGCGAATTGATTTGGTCGCTGCGCAAGATAATGAGGCTGCACATAAGCCGATTTCCGATCTCTTGCGCGCGGCGCTTTCTAGTGGTGCTCCGCGATGAATGATGCACTAACCAGTGATTTTGCAGATGAATCAGAGCGTGTTCAAGAGTTAGCGCTTCGACCTAAAAACTTAGGTGAATTTGTTGGTCAACAGCGCGTTGCGACACAAATCAACCTTTTACTCACTGCAGCTAGATCCCGTCAAAGTCCAGCAGACCACATTCTTTTGTCAGGGCCACCTGGATTAGGTAAAACCACGTTGGCAATGATTATTGCCAACGAGATGAACGCACCAATTCGCATTACGAGTGGTCCAGCGATTCAACACGCCGGTGATTTGGCGTCAATTCTTTCGTCGCTAGTTGAAGGCGAGATTCTATTTCTGGATGAAATTCATCGAATGTCTCGCCCTGCCGAAGAGTTGCTTTACATGGCAATGGAGGATTTTCGAGTCGATGTCGTTGTTGGCAAAGGTGCAGGCGCGACGGCGATACCACTTTCATTACCGCATTTCACCTTGATTGGCGCCACAACCAGAGCTGGTTTGCTACCAAGTCCGCTCCGAGATCGATTTGGATTTACTGCGCAACTCGACTTCTACGGTGACGAGGAACTTTCAACCATAGTTCGACGAAGCTCGGATCTCCTGAAGGTACCGATAGCGGAGGACGCCGTGACTGAGATTGGATCTCGTTCACGGGGCACCCCTCGAGTCGCGAATAGGCTGCTGCGAAGGGTGCGAGATTATGCAGAGGTTCACGGCAACGGAACTATCGACCTCGAAGCAACTAGTGCGGCATTGGCAATGTATGAGGTGGATCTTTTAGGGTTAGATCGACTTGATCGAACGCTACTGGACGTGCTTATCAAGAAATTCAATGGGGGACCCGTCGGATTGACTACCCTGGCAATGTCCATGGGCGAAGAGGCAGAAACACTTGAAAGTCTTGCCGAACCCTTTCTCCTTCGCAGGGGGCTACTAGCACGTACTCCGAGGGGTCGAGTTGCAACCGAGACAGCTTGGACTCATATTGGCTTGGTGCCCCCCGCGAGCGAGCTCTCCATTTTCGACACACCACCTCTTGATGCCTAGACTTACGTCTTATGTCTGCCAACATTTCAAAGTCAATTAAGTCCAAGGCTAAGCCCGGACGCACCCTCGCAATCCTGGCCGTGGTTTTGGTCGCCTTTTCGGCGTTGGCCTTTATCCAGGGTGACAAGGTGAAGTTAGGGCTCGATCTTCGCGGTGGAACCAGTGTGACGTTGCAACCTCGAGTCGCTAAGGGGGGATCGGTTTCTTCGGCGGCCATTGCGCAAGCCGTTGGGATTATCCGCCAACGTGTTAACTCGCTTGGTGTTTCAGAGAGTCAGGTAACTGCTCAAGGGACCGGTAATAATCAGCAGATAGTTATTTCGGTGCCCGGTGATACCGGAACCCGAATTGTTGACCTTGTTGGTCAAACCGCGGAACTTCGTTTCCGCCAAGCTTTGGCGGTTGGGGCAGGTAACGCAAAAACAACCGCAACTTCTACCTCACAAACAACTACAGTCACTGTGCCAAAAAAAGGGAGTAAAGCAACACCATCAAAATCTCCTGCTCCTACAGTTCTGACACCAACCTATCCAACTGGGGTAACTGCTGCTCTTGATAAACAATTTGGGGCGCTTGATTGTACAAAGGCGGTAAATCGGCAGGGTGGAAATATAGATGTTCCTTCTTCTCCTATCGTTTCCTGTAATAGGGATGGAACTGCCAAGTACATTCTCGGACCGGCCGAAGTTGTTGGAACGGATATTTCTTCCGCTAGCGCAAACTTGGATCAAACAAATGGCAACGGTTGGATGGTTCTCCTGAACTTCAACGGCTCAGGAACAAAGAAATTTGGTAACTTGACTACCAGAGTTGTAAAACTTGCCTCACCTCAGAATCAAGTTGCTGTTGTGCTCGATGGTTTGGTTTACACCTCACCTCAAATCAATAGTGCGATTACTGCGGGCAACGCGCAAATCACCGGAAATTTCACACAAACACAGGCGTCTGATCTTGCGGACGTTCTCAAATACGGCGCTCTTCCGCTTTCTTTCGATCGTGGAAACGTGGAGCAGGTTTCTCCTACTCTCGGATCAAATCAACTGCATGATGGGCTGCTCGCAGGACTTCTAGGTTTGCTCCTGGTTGTTCTATATTCCGTTTCTTATTATCGCGGCCTAGGGATTGTCAGCGTGGGTTCGCTTACAGTCGCCGGTGGAATCACGTATCTCCTCTTTATTCTTCTCGGCAAATGGATTGGATTCTCGCTTTCACTTGCAGGAATCGCTGGTGCGATTGTTTCTATCGGTATTACTGCTGACTCCTTCATTGTGTATTTTGAGCGGTTACGTGATGAGGTTCGAGATGGACGCTCGTTGCGAACTGCTGTTGACACTGGGTGGACGAGAGCCCGACGCACAATCATCGTTGCCGACTCGGTTTCCTTGATCGCTTCCGCACTTTTGTACTTTTTCGCGGTGGGTGATGTTCGAGGTTTCGCGTTTACTTTGGGTCTGACAACCTTGGTGGATCTCCTGGTCGTCTTCTTCTTCACTAAGCCATTAGTCAGCATTCTCTCGAGACTGCACTTCTATGCAAGTGGCCATCGGCTCTCGGGCTTCTCCGCCCAGAGCTTAGGCATTGTTACAGGAAAGGACGTCGCTTAAATGTCACGTTTATCGGGAATGGGTGGTCGGCTTTACCGCGGCGAAAAGTCATTCGATATCATCGGAAATCGTCGCCGCTTTTATGTCCTCTCAGGTGTAGTCATTCTGATCGCAGCAATTTCTTTGAGCGTCCAAGGACTTCATCTTGGTATCGAATTTAAGGGTGGTTCCCAATTCACATTTACCGCGCCAAACGCCACTGTGATACAGGGTCAAAAAGCTGTAACAGATAGCGGAATCACGTCTGAATCGATCGTGCAAAAAATCGGAACAGATAAAATTCAGATCACGACCAAAAGCTTAACCAATGCGCAGAACGATGCCGTTGAAAACGCGATCGTTAAAGATTTCAATATCACTATCGGAAACATCAACGTTCTGAGTATCGGTCCTTCTTGGGGTAAAGATATTACTCATAAAGCTATTCAGGCTCTGGTTGGCTTCCTGCTTGTTGTCATGCTCTACCTTGCGCTTGCCTTTGAACCTAAAATGGCGCAAGCCGCTATTGTCGCGGTGTTTCATGACATTTTTATCACCATCGGGATTTACGCACTGGTTGGATTTGATGTTACTCCAGCAACCGTTATCGGCTTCTTAACGATTCTTGGTTACTCACTTTATGACACCGTCGTTGTCTTCGATAAAGTTCGCGAGAACACTCGGTCTATCACAAGTACGGGCAAGTACACATATTCCCAGGCTGCGAACCTTGCGGTTAACCAGACGTTGGTTCGATCTTTTAATACTTCGCTTATTGCTCTTCTCCCCGTTGCCTCTATTCTTTTTGTTGGAGCGGGGTTGCTAGGCGCTGGAACTCTCAAGGATCTTTCGCTAGCCCTCTTCATCGGTTTAGCGACAGGAACCTATTCCTCAATATTTATTGCAACTCCAATCCTTGCGACCTTACGGGAACGCGAACCAGCCATGAAAGCTCTCGCAAAGCGGGTAGCAGCACGCGGGCCTGCGGTTGTTGGTGAAGCAGTGGTAATTAAGGGCGAATCCGAAATTGCAAATATCGTTACCTCAACGCACTCAAAAGAAAATCGGGAACGCGGTCCACGTAATCAACCAAAACGCAGAAACCGCCGTTAATTAGAGAAAGGAGCTGCTAGCGATGAACACGCTGCTGGCTCCGCTTGCTCAAACACTTTCGGCAAATCTTCCTGAATTTAAAGGGGATGAGTTAGAACGGGCATTTGCGGCTGCACGAACGGCCCATGCCGGCCAATTTCGTAAATCTGGGGAAGAATACATAACCCATCCGGTTGCGGTGGCAGAGATATTGGCTGAACTTGGTATGGATCAAGCGACCATCACGGCAGCACTGCTTCACGATACCGTTGAAGACACTCCCTATTCGCTAGACGCCCTCCGAGCGGATTTTGGCGAGGAAGTTGCGCAACTAGTAGACGGAGTCACCAAGCTCGACAAACTAACTTACGGACCCACCGCTGAGGCGGAAACGCTCCGTAAAATGGTCGTTGCCATGTCCAAGGACATCCGAGTCCTGGTCATCAAGTTAGCGGACAGACTTCACAATGCCCGTACGTGGCAATTTGTATCCCCTGAAAGCGCCACTCGTAAGGCCCGGGAAACGCTCGATATTTACGCACCGCTAGCTCATCGATTAGGTATGAATGCAATTAAATGGGAGTTGGAGGATCTTTCTTTCAAAGTCTTAGAACCTAAAAAATATGAAGAAATTGAACGACTCGTGAGTGAACGTCAGCCACTTCGAGAGAAATTTACCTTGGAAGTAACTGATCAAATTCAAAGAGATCTGGCGGTCGAGGGAATCCGAGCCACCATCAAGGGGCGCCAGAAGCATCTGTATAGCGTCTTTCAAAAAATGATTGTTCGTGGTCGAGAATTCAGTGAAATCTATGATTTAGTCGGGATCAGAGTCATTGTCGATGATGTCCGCGATTGTTATGCAGTACTGGGTGCCATTCATGCTAGATGGAGTCCGGTGCCAGGTCGGTTCAAAGATTATATCGCAATGCCAAAATTCAATTTGTATCAATCACTTCATACAACGGTCATTGGACCAAATGGTAAGGCAGTCGAAATTCAGATCCGGACCGCCGACATGCATGCTCGCGCGGAATTCGGTATCGCCGCGCACTGGAAATACAAGACAAAAAGTCAAAAGAGTGTTGACAATGATCCCGGTGTAATTTGGCTTAAACAACTTCATGAGTGGCAGCAAGAAAGCGAAGATGTCAGTGATTTCTTAGATACCTTGCGCTATGACTTGCGCACCCCAGAGGTATTTGTATTTACGCCTAAAGGGAGCGTAGTTGCGCTACCTGCTGGATCGACTCCCGTAGATTTCGCCTACGCCGTTCATACGGAGGTAGGAAACCGCTGCGTGGGTGCAAAGGTGAACGGGAAATTAATCCCGCTCGAATCCCCATTGGCTAACGGCGACGTCGTTGATGTGTTGACGAATAAGAACCCTAATGCGGCTCCAAGTCGAGATTGGTTGAACTTTGTAAAGTCGCCGCGAGCTCGTTCCAAGATTAAGGCCTGGTTCTCAAAAGAGCGGCGAGAAGAGGCGATTGAAGCGGGCCAAGAATCCATAGCACGCCAGATGCGCAAGGCAGGACTTCCTCTTCAAAAGATTTTTGCAGGTCAAGCAATTTTGGAGTTGGCACACGAACTTCATTTTCCAGATATCGAAGCGTTATACGCCTCTGTTGGTAACGGGCATGTATCCGCGGCATCGATCATTGAAAAACTCTCACACCAACTTGGTAGCGACGACACTCAAGCGGAGGAGAGTGTTGAGCATCTCTTTCGCCGTCCTTCTGCCTCTAAACGCAATTCATCGGGTGTTGATGTGGCTGGCGCGGGGGACCTGCTTGTTAAATTAGCTCGTTGTTGCACACCAGTTCCGGGCGACGAAATTACTGGATTTGTAACCAAAGGAAGTGGAGTAAGTGTCCATCGAGTAGATTGCATCAATGTGAATGATCTCAAAGAGCATCAGGGTGATCGCATCGTTGATGTAACGTGGAACAACAGTGCTAGAGCGCTCTTTTTGGTCAACATTCAAGTCGAAGCTCTTGATAGATCCGGATTGCTCTCCGATATCACTAGAACGCTGGCAGACCAGCACGTTAATATTTTGAACGCAGCGGTGAGTACAAGTAAAGATCGCGTGGCCTTGTCTCGCTTTACCTTCGAAATGGCTGATGCACTTCATCTGGATATCGTTTTGTCAGCGGTACGAAGCGTCGAAGGTGTCTACGACGTCTATCGCGTCACAAACAACTAGAGCGAACTTACTTTTTAAAGTCAGCCAGACCTTTTTGCGCCTCCGCTAGCCAAGCCTTACGGGCGGCAGCTGCCTCGCGTGCAACCATTGCCTTTGCCGTTTGTCCCGCGGCTTCCGCTTTTGCTGCTTGCTTTTCGTAATTTGCGATGGCATCCAAGAGACCTTGAACAACGCTATTGGCATGAGCAATGGCCGTTGGATCGCTCCGACGAGCAACTTCCTCATGGAGTGAATCGATCTCAGTTTTTACTTTTTCGAGCCGTGCTTCAAGCGCTGTCCGCTTATTTCGCTCGGTCATTCCAATTCGCTCCCACTTGTCGTGAAGATCGTGGAACTTTTTCTTCGCACCCTTTACATCCGTAACAGGGAGAAGGGCTTCGATTTGGGAAATCAATTCTTCGCGCTTAATGAGATTTTGTGCCATCGTACCTTGACGCTTTTCTAGGTCAGCTTTCTTGGCGGCGAAAAATGTATCTTGCGCTGTTTTGAATTCGTCCCACAATTTGGTGTCGACATTCTTCTTTCCACGCCCAGCTGCTTTCCAGGCGTCCATGAGTTCCTTGAACCGGTTTGCAGTCGCCAACCACTCTTTAGAATTCGCCAACTGCTTAGCTTCTTCGATGATTGCCGTTTTTGATTGTGCAACTGTGGCGCTTTGGCTTTCTAGTTGCGCAAAGTGAGTTCGACGGCGCTTGTCGAATTTGTTTCGAGCGCTTGAGAATCGCTTCCAGAGTTCGGCGTCAGTTTTCTTGTCGAGACGAGGCGCGTTCTTCCATTCATCCAGCAATATTTTCAACCGATCTCCGGTGGACTTCCAACTTTCCGATAATGCAAGAGATTCTGCTTCGGCCACTAACTTTTCTTTAATTGCGGCCGCTTCGGCGCGCTTAAGTTCTTTAGCGGCTGCTTCTGCCGCTTTCTTTGCTTCGTAAGCCGCCTTGTGACCTTCAATGAGATCAGGAATCTGTTCTACAGATTTCGCAAGAGTGACTAAGTCGCCAACGCCATTGAGGTTAGCAATCTGTTCTTTTAATTTGGAAACGGCCGCATGCGCATCGCTTGGAACCATGGCGCCGCTCTTGATACGTGCCGCGAGGAGTGCAACTTCAGAAGCTACGGATTCAAATTTCCTGACGAAGTAAGCGAGGGCTTCTTCATGACTCTTACCTGGGTAGGAACCGACCGGACGATCACCTTCGGGAGTAGTAACAAAGACAGTTCCATCTTCACCTACGTGACCAAATTTTGCTGGGTCCCCGATGAGGGCAGATGCTGCGCTTAGATTCTCTTGTTCTGACACGTTTTGCTCCCTTGGTTGCGCGTCGAGCCGAGCACCGAGGTGCCCTGCTGTTTCGTTAACGGTTACTCTGACTAGCCCCGCGTTAGGCGGATTTAGCCGTTCTGATCATTTTAATCAGGGCATAACGGTACCCTTAAAGCCACTACCTGGGAAAATCAGAGACCCAGATCGACTGAAAAGTGGGCTGCTTGCGTGATTCTTGAACTCGTTCGAGCCCAATATTTTGGAACTAATTGTTGGATTTTCGCTCCAGATAAGAATTCTGAGTGCTTTATCGTCGACCCCGGAATGGCTATTCCTAACCTGGTCCCGGAGATAGCTGACGTTATTGATCGCCATAATCTCAAGCCGATTGCCACCATAGTTACCCATGGTCACGTGGATCACACTTTTTCGGTTCACGCCTTTGATGAACGGTATGGGGTGGCAACGTATATCCACCCTAAGGACCGCCAATATTTAGCAGACCCGAATGGAATTTTGACCCCGGGTGGACCAACGATCCCTATTCTTAAAGAAATGGGAGTGACTTCCTTTAGCGAGCCTGCTGATGTCCGCGAACTTGTTAATGGAACTATTTTTGATATCGCAGGTTTTTCAATCAAAGCGCTCCATGCACCTGGACACACTCCTGGTTCGACCGTTTTCGTAGTTGACAATGAATTCTTGATTTCTGGAGATGTGCTCTTCCAAAATTCCATTGGCAACACTTCGCTTCGCTTGGGCTCAAGTTCAGAGATGAAAAAGACGCTTCGAAACGTCATCCTCCCATTGCCTGACGATTTAATCGTTCTCCCTGGCCATGGCGCAGAAACTACAATTGGTCGCGAGCGAAAGAACAATGACTATCTTCAAGAGCGATTTCTAAGGAGTGCGGACTAGTGGCCAGGTTTCAAGCGCCCAAAGGGGTAAGCGAGTACGTCCCAGCCCGTTCCACCTATTTCGATTATGTACGTGGCACCATCATCGAGTCTGCGCGGGTTGCCGGGTACCAGCTTATGGAGTTGCCGATTTTTGAAGATACAGAACTATTTTCGCGTGGCGTAGGTGAGTCCACGGACGTCGTTCAGAAGGAGATGTACACCTTTGAAGACCGCGGCGGTCGATCGATAACGCTTCGCCCAGAAGGCACAGCTGGAGTGATGCGGGCGGTGATCGAGCACAATTTGGATCGCGGACAATTACCCGTCAAGGTTTACTACTCCGGCGCTTTTTTCAGGGCTGAGCGACCACAAGCAGGAAGATTCCGTCAGTTTTACCAAGTCGGGATCGAAGCGATTGGGCTTGCCGACCCCAGAATTGATGTAGAAGTTATCGCCGTCGCAGATCGTGCTTTCAAGGAACTTGGTTTGACTAAATATCGACTCGAAATTACTTCACTGGGGGATGCGCTAACACGTCAAAATTACTTAGTGGAGCTGCGTAAATATATCGCCACAATCCCGTTAGACGCTGAGACAGCTGCCAGAGCAGAATTAAACCCGCTTCGCTTATTTGACGATAAGCGGGAGGAAGTGCGCTCCATGATGCAGAGTGCGCCTGTCTTGATGGATTATTTAACGGGAGAAAGTACTGAAGATTTCCGCAGAGTTCAGGAACTGTTGAATCTTTTGGGAATCAATTTTGTGATCAACAATCGAATGGTTAGAGGTTTGGATTACTACACCGGAACCGCTTTCGAATTTGTTCACAGTGATCTAGGCGCGCAATCTGGAATTGGTGGAGGTGGTAGATACGACGGGCTCATGGCTCAACTTGGGGGTCAAGAACTTTCAGGAATCGGTTTTGGCTTAGGAGTAGATCGCATCCTCATGGCTTGCGAAGCTGAGGGGATTTCGCTTCCCGAAGGATTTGGGCTTGATCTCTTTATCGTACCCCTTGGAACTGGAGATGCCGCGCTTAAGATTGCGGAAAATTTGCGAGAACGCGGGATACACGTTGATCTTGCCTTCGGGGATAAGGCCCTCAAAGGAGGAATGAAATCTGCTGACCGTAGCGGCGCCACTTATTCGATAGTTATCGGTGCAGACGAACTCGATAGTGGAATCGTTGCTCTGAAAGAGATGAAAACGGGGGAGAGTACTTCAGTTACGCTTAGTGCTTTAGCGCAGGAATTGATCGAACGTATCTCAAACTTTGGAGAACACTCTTAATATGTTACGAACACACGAAGCTGGTTTGCTTGCCAAGAAAGATGCTGGAACGACTGTCACGCTAGCTGGTTGGGTTGCTCGGCGTAGAGATCATGGCGGTGTTGCGTTTATCGATCTTCGCGATGCTTCAGGTGCAGTCCAAGTAGTGATCAAAGATGAAATTGCAGGTGCGCTCCGGGCGGAATGGTGCGTGTTAATTTCAGGAACTGTAAAAGCACGTCCGGAAGGAAACGAAAATCCAAATATCGCCACGGGTGAAATAGAGATTGATTGCGAGCGCCTTGAAGTTTTAAGTGAAGCTGCGCCACTTCCATTTCCTGTAGATAGTGGCGATGTTTCAAATATCAGCGAAGAGATACGGTTGAAATACCGTTATCTCGATCTGCGGCGGGAAGGTCCAGCAAGAAATCTACGGTTACGTTCCAAGGTTACCTCGACGATTCGTACGGTTATGGATCGATTAGATTTTCTTGAAATCGAAACTCCCAACCTCACGCGTTCAACTCCTGAAGGAGCACGTGATTTTTTGGTGCCGGTCCGTTTACAACCTGGTAGCTGGTACGCGCTGCCGCAGTCTCCGCAACTATTTAAGCAACTACTCATGGTTGCTGGCATGGAACGTTATTATCAAATTGCACGCTGTTTCCGCGATGAAGATTTCAGAGCAGATCGTCAACCCGAATTCACCCAACTAGATATTGAGATGTCCTTTATAGATCAAGAAGATATTTTGCTGGTTGCTGAGGAGATATTAGAGGAAGTCTTTCTAAAGATCGTTGACTATCAAATTCCTCGTCCAATTCCTCGCATGACGTATGCGGAAGCGATGCGGCGCTATGGATCCGACAAACCCGATCTTCGTTTCGATCTTGAGATTGTGGAAGTCAAGGAATTCTTCAAGGAGACAACTTTCCGAGTTTTCCAAGCGGATTATGTGGGTGCGGTAGTAATGCCGGGAGGCGCCGGTTCTCCAAGGCGCGAGTTGGATGCTTGGCAGGACTGGGCCAAGGCGCGTGGAGCTAAAGGCCTTGCTTATATTTTGGTGCAAGATGATGGATCTCTCGCAGGACCCGTTGCAAAGAACCTTTCAGAGACCGAATCTGCCGGAATCGCAGCACACGTCGGAGCAAAGCCCGGCGATGCAATTTTCTTTGCAGCCGGAAATAGAAGCAGTTCTCAAGCACTCCTTGGAGCCGTGCGTTTAGAGATCGGCAACCGATGCAATTTAATCGATCCAAGTTCTTGGAGATTTTTGTGGGTCGTTGATGCACCAATGTTTGAGCAAGTAGATGCTGATAACCCTGGAGCTGGTTGGATTGCCGTACACCATCCATTTACAGGACCCAAGCCGGAATTTGCCGATACCTTCGATGTTGATCCAGCCAATGCTTTGGCGTACGCCTATGACATCGTTCTCAACGGAAATGAAATAGGTGGCGGATCGATTCGTATTCACAAGCGTGAAATGCAACAACGCGTTTTCAATGTGATTGGTTTAACTCCCGAAGAGGCGAAAAGTAAATTCGGATTCCTTCTGGAAGCCTTCAATTATGGACCACCACCTCACGGTGGAATTGCGCTGGGCATGGATAGGCTTTGCGCGCTTTTAACTGGCGCCGAATCCATCCGGGAAGTTATCGCCTTCCCTAAAACCGCGAGCGGTGGAGATCCGCTTACAGGCGCACCTACTCCAATCACCGCTGCGCAACGTAAGGAAGCTGGGGTCGATTTTGTACCGGAAACCAAATAAATCAGCGCCCACTAGAAAAAGTCGGGTAGGCTGGTGCACATGGGTCCAGGTGGAATAGCAACAATTATCGCAGCCTCAGCGTTGCTGGTGATTGCTTTCGCCATTGGCTACACGATCGTTCGCGTGGGTCAACTGTTAGATGAGATTCACGAGACGATTAAAAGTGTCAATCGCCTAGTCGCTAATGCAGAGAATTTCACCGAAAAGGTGACTGGTTCGATTACGCACCTCATCGAGAAGAATTCCGGACTCTTAAAGATTATCGGGTCCCTGGTAGGAGCAATGGCGGGTAAAAAGTTTTCCCGATCCGATCGGGAGCACGAGTAGTAGGTGGAATCCGCTGAAATTAGAGCGCGATGGTTGCGCTTTTTCGAGTCCGACAATGCCCTTGGGCTGAGACACACGGTCGTTCCTTCGGCCTCACTCATCGCTGATGATCCAAACTTGCTTTTAGTTAATGCCGGGATGGTGCCTTTCAAACCTTATTTCCTTGGGGAAGTAAAACCACCATTTGCTCGCGCTACTTCAGTTCAGAAGTGTGTCCGAACTCTGGATATTGACGAAGTTGGCAAGACCACGCGTCACGCTTCTTTCTTTCAGATGTGCGGAAATTTCTCTTTTGGAGATTATTTCAAAGAGGGCGCAATCATGATGGCGTGGGAATTACTGACGAAGCCGATCGTAAACGGCGGATTTGGTTTCCCGGAAGAGAAACTTTGGGTAACCGTTTATCTCAATGATGACGAAGCCGCTGATATTTGGCACTACAAGGTCGGAGTTCCGAAGGAGAGAATTCAGCGTCGGGGAATGGCTGATAATTTTTGGTCGATGGGTGTTGCAGGTCCATGCGGTCCATGTTCCGAAATTTACTACGACCGTGGTCCGGCCTATGGACGTGAAGGCGGACCGATCGCCGATGAAGACAGATATCTCGAAGTCTGGAATCTGGTCTTTATGCAGAACATTCGTGCAGATGGTGGGACAAAAGATGATTACCCAATTATCGGGGAGTTGCCGGCAAAGAATATTGACACGGGGCTCGGCCTAGAACGAACCGCAGCGCTACTTCAAGGTGTCGAAAATATTTACGAGATCGATACCACGATGCAGATACTTTCAAGGGCCTCCGAACTTGCAGGAGTAACCTACGGAAAAGATCCAAAGAGCGATGTTTCGCTTCGAGTTGTCGCGGATCATGCTCGAACCTCCATGATGTTAATCGGGGATGGAGTGCTACCGGGTAACGAGGGTCGTGGCTATGTGTTGCGGCGCATGATGCGACGTACCATCCGTAATATGCGCATTCTTGGTGCTCCCGACCATAATTCTAAAGAATTACTTTCAGCTGCAATTGGAGCAATGTCTCCACAATATCCAGAGTTACTAGAGAATTCTGAAAAAATTCTCTCCATTACTGAGGCCGAAGAAGAATCTTTTCTTGCAACATTGAAAAGCGGAACTCAAATATTTGATTTAGCATCTAGTGAAGCCAAAAATACCAAAGTCGCATCATTAAGCGGCGACACCGTCTTTAAATTGCACGATACATACGGCTTCCCCTTTGACTTGACGCTTGAAATGGCCGCCGAGACTGGTCTAAAAGTAGACGAAGACGGCTTTCGACGCTTGATGAAGGAGCAAAAGGATCGCGCTAAAGCCGATGCAAGAGCCAAAAAGAGTGGTCACACCGATCTCACCGAATATCGCAAGATTGTAGATTCTAAGGGTAAGACCGACTTTATTGGATACACGCAACTTGAAGGCGAATCCAAAATCGCTGCAATTCTGGTTGATGGGCATAGTGTCTCGGAAATGCATGAGGGAGATGTCGAAATAGTCTTAGATCGAACCCCGTTCTATGCGGAGGGCGGCGGGCAACTTTCAGATGGTGGAGTATTAATTCTTTCCAATGGCGCCAGAGTCGAAATTGATGATGTCCAATCTCCGGTACCAGGACTTTATGTTCATCGCGGAGTAATTACTTCAGGTACAGTGAAAGTGTCTCAAGAAGTATTTGCACAGATAGATCAGAGTCGTCGGAAGGCAATCTCTCGAGCCCACACAGCTACACATATGGTTCATAAAGCATTTCGAGAGGCCTTGGGTGAAGGTGCAACGCAGGCCGGCTCTGAAAACGCTCCGGGACGCTTCCGTTTTGATTTCCCTGCTAGCGGCGCAGTTCCTGCGAGTGTCCTTAACGACGTAGAAGCACGTGTTAACTCATTGCTTATTGACAATTTGGAAGTCACGGCAACCCAAATGTCACAAATTCAAGCAAAAGAGATTGGCGCCATGGCGCTATTTGGCGAAAAATATGGTGATGTAGTTCGGGTTGTGAGCGTCGGGGATTGGGCTCGTGAACTTTGCGGCGGCACCCATGTCCATTCCTCCGCCGAGCTTGGCGTTGTAAAGCTTCTAAGTGAATCTTCAATAGGTGCCGGAGTTCGACGAGTAGAGGCGCTCGTTGGTGCGGATGCGTATTCATTCTTGGCGCGCGAACATATCTTGCTCAACTCTCTCACAGACATAGTAAAAGGCGCGCGAACCGAAGAGTTGCCAGAACGAATCTCAGATCTGCTTAGCAATATGAAGCGCATCGAAAAGGAGTTGGCGGCTTTCAAATCGGCGCAAGCTCAAGCATCGGTGAATGAATTAGTTAAGAATTTTGAAACCATTGGTGAGCAGTCGGTTCTCATAACGCGCGTTCCTGACGACATTTCTAGCGAAGACCTACGGATAATGGCGCTGGATTTACGAAATCGATCATCGCAAAGTGTTGTCGGATTAATTTCCGTTTCTTCAGGCCGACCGGTTTTGGTTGTTGCAGTATCTCCAGCCGCTGTGCAAAGTGGAATCAAGGCTGGGGCTCTGGTAAAGATTGGCTCTGCTACTTTGGGCGGAGGCGGGAAAGATGATTTTGCGCAAGGTGGAGGTAGCGAAATCGAGAAAATTCCTGCAGCCATCTCGGAACTAAAGGCTGCGCTGGGTTCGAAGTAGGTTATGAAGAACGGGCGGCGGATCGCTTTTGATTATGGCCAAGTCCGTATCGGTGTGGCAGCAAGCGATATTTCAGGTCTCATCGCCTCACCAGTGACAACTTTTTTAGCGACAGACCCTGGTCTCAGTTCTCAAATTTCGGCTCTTCTTGCCGAATACGAACCTATCTATCTCGTTGTCGGGGAGCCTAAACACTTATCTGGCAATTCAAACCCATCTTCAGTGGCGGCCCATGAGTTTGCGGACCTACTCCGCACATTGACGGACGTTCCTATTCACTTTGTTGATGAACGAATGTCTACTGTTACAGCCGCTAAAAACCTGAGAGACTCTGGTCACAACGCCAAGACCAGCAAATCCAAAATTGATTCTGTGGCGGCTGTCCTCATACTAGAAAGCGCACTCAATCGAGAACGAATCGCTGGACATCTTGAGTAACGCGGCGTTAAAGAGCAAGTGGGTCGCAATATCCTTAGTATCCGCGGTAGTCCTTGGAACTCTTATTGTTGTCCTCACACTATCAAAACCCAAAGATTTTTCTCCGGGTCAGGCAAGGTCACCAATCTTGATCACCGTATCAAATGGGGAGTCTGGGACCGCAATCGCACAGGACCTAGCAGCGAAGGGAGTCGTTCTTAAAGCTGCAACATTGATAGCGAAAATCATCGCAAGTAAAACCGCGGTTGGAATCGCCCCTGGAATCCATCGGATTGATACGCACATACCCAGTGACATTGCGATTTCAGAATTATTAGATCAGAAACGAATTGTGGATTCGATTAGTGTCTTACCAGGTTCTACGGAAATGGATGTTTTAAAATTATTACATAGTGCCAGCTCGCTTAAGCAAGCCGACAATCTTCCGAACATAATTCCATTTTTCGATAACTCATCTCATTCCCTGGAGGGCCAGTTGGCGCCAGAGCAATACTCATTTGCTCCCGGAACCTCAACCGAGGAAGCACTTGTCAGCATGGTGAAAAGTTTTGCCTCCGAGGTAGGCGGAACAAAGTTACACACTGGATATCAACACTTCAGCGCCTATCAGGTTTTGACAATTGCCTCGTTGATACAAATCGAAGCGGATCCGCAAGATTTTTCGAAGGCAGCTCGAGTAATTTATAACCGATTGCGCATTGGAATGCCGCTGCAACTCAATTCCACCGTAGCTTATGCTCAGGGACTACGTGGTCAAATTGGCTTAAGTACAGAAGCAACAAAAATTGCTTCTCCATATAACACGTATCTAAATGTTGGACTTCCTCCAACGCCTATTTCTAATCCGAGCGTGGAAGCCATTAATAGTGCCCTAACCCCTGCCAATGGAAATTGGATCTACTTTATTACCGTGAAACCGCACGACACACGATTTACAAATAATTTCGCGATTTTCGAGCAATGGGTTGGCCTCTATAACCAAAACGTGAAAGCTGGACTCTTTAAATGATCCGGGCTGCGGTTTTAGGTTCACCTATAAGTCATAGTCTCTCGCCCCTTCTCCATCGTCGCGCATATCAATTACTAGGGGTTCAGGGAGAGTATTCGGCAATCGAAGTCACCCCAGAGCTGGCACCAGGGTTTTTTCAACGGGCGTTCGATGAAGATTGGACCGGTTTTTCTCTCACGATGCCGCTCAAGGAAACCATCTTTGATTATGAATTCGATCCGGCTTTTGTTGTAGATCCAGTTGCATTACAAATGAGATCGGCAAATACCCTTGTTAAACAAGAGGG